>NZ_BCBI01000043.1:0-52560 GCF_001320565.1 Pseudomonas sp. NBRC 111132 | reverse complement strand
CATATTCCGTAACTGCATGGAATGCTCCTTGACGGTGGCGTGCAGGCCTCAGGAGCTTGGACGGAAAAGCCGGAACACCGGTAAGGCGCCAGGCTCTTGATGCGCTGCGGATTGTGTTGTGTGCCTCACCCTCTTGCATACTTTTTGATTTGAATGATGCCATATGGCCATCATTGTTGAACAGTCATTCAATGTAACGAAATAATTGACAAAACCGTCGTTTTTTGACGGTTTTGTCAGGTTTTTGCCGTCAAACGATCGCGATCATCGGGTCGGCGGCGGCCAGGGCCAGGGCGCGGTCAGCTGCCGGCGGGTAGATCCACACCGAGTTGATCTGGCGCTTGAGGTCCTTGCCTTCTTGGCCCTGCAGTTTCAATTCGCGCTCCCAGCCTTCGCTGTATGCCGCGCCCCATTCACCCAGGTCCAGGCAGGTAACGTACTTGGGCTGGCGGTACACCACGGGCGTCACCCCAAGCAGGTCGGCCATGGCGTTGTTGCCACTGTGACGGCCCATGGGGATGGCGTGCTGGCAGGTCATCAGCGCGTGGTTACCGATTTCATCCACGGCAGCCCAGGCGGTATCCCCGGTGGCATAGATGTGCTGCTGGCCAATCACCTTGAGGTGATCGTCGACCTTGAGCCGGCCGAAGTTGTCGCGCTCGCCGGCAACCTGTGCGGTCAGCGGGCTGGCCTTGACGCCGACGGTCCAGATCACGGTGTTGCTGGCGATGTAGTCGCCGTTGTCGAGGGTGACCCCGCCTGCATCCACGGCCACCACCGAGGTGCCGGTCAGCCATTCGACGCCGGCCAACTGCGAGGCCGCAACGATCGATGGCTTGATGCCCGCGCCCAGCGCCGCGCCGACACTGGCACCACGGTCTACCAGCAGCACCCGTACATCGTTACCGAGGATGGCGCGCAGCCGCGCAGGCATTTCGGTGGCCGTTTCGATACCGGTGAAGCCACCACCGCAGACCACCACGGTATTGCGTGCAGGCGAAGCGGGCAGGGCGGCCAGGCCCGTCAGGTGTTGCTCCAGGCGCACGGCCGACTCCATCTGGTCGACGTCGAAGGTATGTTCGGCAAGGCCTGGGACTGCTGGGCGTGCAACCTGGCTGCCAGCGGCAAGGATTAGGCGGTCGTAGCTGATCTGCTGGCGCTGGCCGTGGCTGTCGGTGTAGCTGACGTTGCGTGCATCGGCGTCGATGGCTTCGGCGTTACCGGTAATGAAGCGCACGCCAACGGCCTCGAACAGTTCACCCACGGGGGCTTTCAAGGTGTGCGCGTTGGCCTCGTAAAAGCGCGGGCGAATGCGCAGTTCCGCTTGCGGGGCCAGCACGCTGATGCTCAGGTCGTCGCGTTGCGACTGGTCGAGCAGGCGTGCTGCGCTCAGGGCGCTCCAGACACCGGCAAAGCCGGCACCGATGATGAGGATGTTCGATTTCATGCTGTGCTCCGCTGGAAAAGGGGGATTCGCCCCGTGAGTCGTGTTGCATCAATAACTCCGACTATAGTGGTCGTAGTTTGTTTGTGCAAGCGTTTCCAAACCGCAGTCGCCCCTGCCGAATGCTCGGCAGGGGTGATTGCGGGTGTGGCACAGCAGGGCCACAAACCTTGATATACCCAGCCCCATCCGTTATAGATAAAAAGGAAACCACAAAGAAAAGAGGCCATTGCAGCCCCCATGTACGAGAACACACGTATCTTGCGCCCCTCAGGCCCCCATTTTGCGCCCTGCGCTGATGGATACGGGCCCACCCCCATGATCCTTTCCCCGCTTTCAAGCCTGTTTCACGTGTTGTCGACTCCTCCCGCCAACATCCTGCTCCACCAGATGCGCAAACGCCCCGTCCCTCCGCCTGCACCGTAACGCCTGAACTCCGTTACCCCCGGCTTTTTGCCGTTCGGGGTTGGGGAGCCTTTGCATTTTTTTCAGCGTTCAACTGTTCAGGAATCACTATGACTCTTCGTGTAGCAATCATCGGTGCCGGCCCGTCCGGCCTTGCACAACTGCGTGCGTTCCAGTCTGCCCATGCCCAGGGCGCACCCATGCCGGAAATCGTCTGCTTCGAGAAACAAGCCGACTGGGGCGGTATGTGGAACTACACCTGGCGCACCGGTCTCGACCAGCATGGCGAGCCGGTGCACGGCAGCATGTACCGCTACTTGTGGTCCAACGGCCCCAAGGAGTGCCTGGAGTTCGCCGACTACAGCTTCGATGAACACTTCGGGCGGCCGATTTCCTCGTACCCACCGCGTGAGGTGCTGTGGGACTACATTCAGGGCCGCGTGAAGAAGGCCGGGGTGCGCGATTACATTCGCTTCAATACAGTGGTGAAGAACGTCAGTTTCAATGAGCGCACGCGCGAGTTCACCGTAAGCGCCCATGACTACAGCGCAGGGGTCGGTATCGAGCAGGTGTTCGATTTCGTGGTGGTGGCCAGTGGGCACTTCTCCACGCCACACGTGCCGGAGTTCGAAGGCTTCGAGCGTTTCACCGGGCGTATCCTGCACGCCCACGATTTTCGCGAAGCGGTGGAATTCAAGGGGCAGGATCTGCTCATTGTCGGCAGCAGCTACTCCGCCGAAGACATCGGTTCGCAGTGCTACAAGTACGGCGCGCGTTCGATCACCACGGCCTACCGTACCCAGCCGATGGGCTACAAATGGCCCAAGGGGTGGGAAGAGCGCCCGCAACTGGTACGGGTCGAAAACGACCTGGCGTTTTTCGCCGATGGCTCGAGCAAGCGCGTGGATGCGATCATCCTGTGCACGGGCTACCAGCATCACTTCCCGTTCCTGCCGGATGAGCTGACCCTCAAGACCAACAACCGCCTGTGGCCTGCGGGCCTGTATCAGGGCGTGGTATGGGAGCAGAACCCGCAGTTGCTGTACCTGGGCATGCAAGACCTCTGGTACAGCTTCAACCTGTTCGACGCACAGGCATGGTTTGCCCGTGACTACATGATGGGCCGCATCAAGCTACCGTCCAGGGCCGGTATGCAAGCCGACAGCCAGCGCTGGCGCGAGGACGAAGAGGGGCTGGAAACCACGGCTTCGATGTACGAGTTCCAGGGCCGATACATCAAGCACCTGATCGAGCAGACCGATTACCCACGCTTCGATATCGATGCGGTCAACCGCATCTTCCTGCAATGGAAGCAGGACAAGAAGCACGACATCATGGGCTACCGGGACAAATCGTACCGCTCGGTGCTCACCGGCACCAAAGCAGTGCCCCACCATACCCGCTGGATGCAGGCGATGGATGACTCGCTGCAGGAATACCTGCGCGAGACGGACGGCAAGAAAGGCGAAGTGAAGGCTTTGCGCGGGTAGACGCCAGCCTTTTGCAGCGCGATGCGGTTGGCGCTCCAGCACTTCAAGGCAGAGGACCGCTTTGCGGTGCTGGCGTTACCCGCGTATTATTTGCGACAAAGTTGGTCGGAGATTGAAATGTCGCTTTACAGTGCTGGCGTCGAATACGGCATCCATTGCCTGTTGTTCCTGGTGGACGAGCGTGGTGATTCGCGCGAGTCCAGCGTGCGCGATCTGGCGGAGTTGCAAGGTGTGCCCCAGGAGTACCTGGCCAAGGTCTTCACCAAGCTGGCACGCGCCAAGCTGGTGGTTGCCACCGAAGGTGTGCGCGGCGGCTTCCGCCTGGCCCGGCCTTCGGACGAAATCACCGTGCTGGACATCGTCAATGCCATCGATGGGCCGAAGAAGATCTTCGACTGTCGCGAAATCCGCGAACGCTGCACGCTGTTCGACGGTGCTGCACCGGGGTGGGCGACTGAAGGCACCTGTGCGATTCATGCGGTGATGCTGGGGGCACAGAAGCGTATGGAAGAGGCCTTGGCGCAACAGACCATACTGGACTTGGCGCGACGGTTCGGGCGCAAGGCCCCGGCCGAGTTCGCTCAACAGGTCAATAGCTGGATGGGTGAGCGGCGGGAAGGTAAAGGAGGCGGGGACATACCGGTCAGCCAAGTCTGAATGGGCCGCTACAGCAGTAACGCTTTCAGCGCCCTTCATGCTGGCGCCGGTACGCCCCCGGCTGCACCCCCACCGCTTTGGCAAACGCGCGGGTAAACGCTGCCACCGACTGATACCCCACCTGCGCACCCACTTGTTCAACAGTATTTCCTGCCCGCAGCAACTGGCTGGCATGGCGCATGCGCAGCGCCAACAGTACTTGCCCCGGCGACTGCCCGGCCAGTTCGCTGAACCGCTTGAAAAACGCCGACCGCGACAAACCGGTGCAGGCGGCCATGCTCTCCAGCGTCCAGGCTTGCCCCGGTTGCGCGACCAACTGTTCCAGCAGCCCGGCAAATGCCGGCTGGCGGGCGAGGGCGATCAGCCCGCCCAGTGACTGCTCGGCATTTACCTGCTGGCGCAGCACGTACAGGAACAACAGGTGCGTCAGCCGCTCAAGCAATACCTGCGACGGGCCTGCGGCACGCCGGCATTCTTCCAGAATCAGCCCGAACAGCGCCCGCGCTGCGCTGCCAGCGGGGTCTTCGGCGCGCAGCAAGATCCAGTCAGCCAGGCCCTCGACAATCAGCGAAGTCAGGCCCGACTGAAAATGGAAGAAGCCGCAGACCAGCCCAACGCCGTCGCTGGCCTCGCTGTCCAGCGCCTGCATGGCCTGGCGCGGTTGGGCGCAGGCGTCTACCGGGTCCTGGTCGCTGGACAAGCGATAGGCCAGGTCGCGCAACAGGAACACCGCGTCGCCTTTTTCCAGCCGCACCGGTTGCGGTTGGCCATCGATGTGCAACCAGCAGTGCCCCTGCACCACCAGGTGGAAGCTGGCGCGGCCCATGCCCTGGGTGCTGGCATGCCAGCCGCCACAGTAGCGGCCCACATGAAACAGGCTGGCATCGAGCTCCAGGCTTTCTAATAACCAATCGACAAGGTGGCTGGACGAAATCATCTAATGCAAAGACTCAGGAGCAAGGAAAGGCGACTGATGAATATGGAGGGTAATTCTTATAACCAACAGACTGTAGTGACCCCCATCAAAGGAGACCACTCCATGTCCTCGCGCATTACTTTACACACCCTGCAGAGCGCCCCGGAAGCGGCGCGTCCATTTCTCGAAAACGCCCAGAAGAATTCTGGCTTCATCCCCAACCTGCTCGGCGTGCTGGCCAACGCCCCGGCGGCGCTGGAAACCTACGTGACCGTGTCGGCACTCAATGGTAAATCCGACTTGAGCCTGGCCGAGCGCGAAGTGGTGCAGTTGATTGCCGCCACTGTGCATGGTTGTGATTTCTGCGTGGCTGGCCATACGGCTGTGGCGCTGAACAAGGCCAAGCTACCGCAGGAGGTAGTGGATGCCCTGCGTGCCCGTGGTGAACTGCCCGATGCCCGATACGAAACCCTGGCTGCCTTCGCCCGTGAAGTGATCGCTACCCGCGGCAACGTCGGCGAAGCCACCTACCAGGCCTTCCGTGAAGCTGGCTTCAGTGAAGGCAACGCCCTGGAAGTGATTCTTGGCGTAAGTCTCGCAACCCTGTGCAACTTTGCTAATGTTTTCGCCCAGACCCCGCTCAACGACGAGCTTGGCAAGTACCGCTGGCAGCCAACTGCATAGCCCACGTGTGATAGCGACCCAGACGCGGTCGCTGTAGGAGCGGCCTTGTGCCGCGAATGGGCCGCCAAGCGGCCCCGGCGTTCCAAAAGGAGCAAGACCATGCAAGATTGTGCATTTCGACAATGGCTGGATGCCAATGCCGAGGCCATCGACCGGGGCCTGTGCGAACCGCAACAGGTGCTGGCGCAGATTGCCGAGTCGCAGTTGCTGCGCATAGGTGTCGACCCGGCGCAGGGTGGCACGGGCGGGCGGGTGACCGACGCTGTCGAGGCAATCGCCGCTATTGCCAGCCGATCGTTGGCGGCGGCGTTCGTCTGCTGGGGCCAGCGCGCCTTCATCGAATACCTGTTGCACAGCCCCAACCACGCCCTGCGCGAGCGCCTGCTGCCGGGCTTGTTGACGGGCGAACTGGCCGGTGCCACCGGGCTGTCCAACGCCATGAAGTTTCTGTCCGGCATCGAAGCGCTGCAGGTGCGTGGCCGCCCGGCAGCCGATGGCTGGCAGCTGGAAGGGCGCCTGCATTGGGTGACCAACCTGCGCAAGAGCGGCTTCGTGGTGGCGGCGGCCATCGAAGATGAAGCCGGTGGCGCGCCGTTCGTACTGGCGATTCCTTCCAATGCCCAGGGCCTGGAGCGCTCTGACGACCTGCAACTGATGGGGCTGCAGTCGAGCAACACGGCAGCACTGGCGTTTCACCAGGTGCCGCTGGCGCGTGATTGGCTGCTGCATGAAAATGCCCGCGAATTCTTGCCACGGGTACGCCCGGCGTTCCTGGCGCTGCAGTGCGGCATGGCCATCGGCCTGGCGCGACGGGCGTTGGAAGAGGTTCTGGCGCACTTGCATGGGCGCACCTCGTTCCTCGACGAAGCCCGTCAGGTGCTCAGCGAGCGCCTGGAAAATACCGTCAGCGAGCTCAAGCAGGGCCTGCTCGAAGGCCGCTTCCAGCAACACCCAGCGGCCTTGTTCAAGCTGCGCATCACCTTGGCTGAATGTGCCGCCGACGCCGTGCAGTTGGAGTTGCAGGCCAGTGGTGGCAAGGCTTATCTCAGCGAGTATGGCGAAGGCTTTGCCCGTCGCTGGCGTGAGTCGGCCTTCGTGCCGATCGTCACCCCCAGCTTGGTGCAACTGCGCGCCGAACTGCAACGCCAGGCGGGCGCCGCATGAGCGCAGTGTTGCTCGAGGCCCGTGACATCAGCCTGGGCTACCCACGCGAAGGTGGCTGGCAGGAAGTGCTGGCGCAGTTCGACCTGCAGCTGGCGCCGGGCGAAGTCGTGAGCATCCTTGGCCCCAGCGGCGTCGGCAAGTCGAGCCTGCTGCGGGTGCTGGCAGGCTTGCAGCAGCCCCGTGGCGGTCGCGTGAGCCTGCACGGTCAGCCGCTGCAGGGGCCGCACCCGCGTCTGGCGGTGGCTTTTCAGGACCCGAGCCTGCTGCCGTGGCTTAGCCTGGAGAAGAACGTTGCCTTTGGCCTGGACTTCGCCCGCCAGCCCAAACTGGCTGCTGCCGAGCGGCGTGCACGCATCGATCATGCGATTGCCGCTGTCGGCCTTGAGCATGCCCGTGGCCAGTACCCGGCGCAGCTGTCTGGCGGCATGGCCCAGCGTACCGCGCTGGCCCGCTGTCTGGCCCGCCAGCCCGAAGTACTGCTGCTCGACGAGCCGTTCGGCGCGCTGGACGAAGTGACCCGGGCCGACATGCAGCAACTGCTGCTGCAACTGATCGCTACCCACAACACGGCGGCGGTGCTGATTACCCACGATATCGACGAAGCCCTGCTGCTGTCCGACCGGGTTCTGCTACTGGGCAACCACCCAGCGCACATCCTCGGCCAATGGCACATCGACCTGGCGCAACCGCGCGCGCAGCGGATCGAAGAACTGGGCGCCTTGCGCATCGAAATTCTCAAAACCCTTCGGCGGGCAAGCCGCACAGTCGAACCTACCTCAACCCCGTTGCCCTCGGAGGCTGTCCATGTGCATGGATGACTGCTGTTCCACTTCATCGCGTCGTGATTTTCTCAAACTCGGAGCCATGCTTACCGCCGCCGGTGCGCTGCCGTTGCTGTCGAGCTTGCAGGCCCGCGCCGCCGCCGAGCCGGACGCACCGGTGCGCATCGGCTATCTGCCGATCACCGACGCCACGCCACTGCTGGTGGCGCATAACAACGGGCTGTTCGAGGCCGAAGGCATCAAGGCCGAGCGCCCGGTGCTGCTGCGCAGTTGGGCGCAGGTGATCGAGGCGTTCATCTCGGGTCAGGTCAACGTCATCCACCTGTTGTCGCCGATGACCGTATGGGCGCGCTATGGCAGCAAAGTGCCGGCCAAAGTGGTGGCCTGGAACCATGTGGGCGGTTCGGGGCTGACCGTGGCGCCCGATATCACCGACATGAAACAGCTCGGTGGCAAGACCGTGGCGATTCCGTTCTGGTATTCGATCCACAACGTGGTACTGCAGCAGATGCTCAACGACAATGGTCTGTCGCCGGTGTCGAAGCCGGCCAATGCGCAGCTAGCTGCCAACGAAGTCAACCTGCTGGTGCTGCCGCCGTCCGACATGCCACCGGCGCTGGCCAGCAAGCGCATCGCCGGCTACATCGTTGCCGAGCCGTTCAATGCCCTGGCCGAAAACCTCAAGGTTGGCCGCGTGCAGCGCTTTACCGGCGATGTGTGGCGCAATCACGCCTGCTGCGTGGTGTTCATGCACGAACATGACCTGAACAACCGTCCAGAGTGGTCGCAGAAGGTGGTCAACGCCATCGTCAAGGCCCAGCACTGGACCCGCGACCACCGCGCCGAGGCCGCGGCCTTGCTGTCCAAGGCCGGCCCCAACAAGTACACCCCGCACGAGCCTGCGGTGTTGGCCAAGGTTCTGGCGCCTGCCGCCGAGGACCGTGCAGGCTATATTGCCAGTGGCGCCATTCGCCATCAGCAGTGGGACGAAAAACGCATCGACTTCCAGCCATACCCGTTCCCGAGCTACACCGAAGAGCTGGTCAAGCGCCTGAAAACCACCCTGATCGAAGGCGACAACGGCTTCCTGGCCGGGCTGGACCCGGCGCAGACCGCCCGCGATCTGGTCGACGATCGCTTCGTGCGCAATGCCATCGCTGCAGTCGGCGGCCCGTCGGTGTTCGGCATTGCCGACAACTTCGAGCGTAGCGAGGAGTTCGCGGTCTGATGCGCACCCATGTCGTACATGCCGGCCTTGGGCTGGCCGGGTTGTTGGCCTTGTTGCTGTTGTGGTGGGCCGGTGTTGCCATGTTCGGCCAGGCCGACGGCCTGTCGGCGCGCTTTTCACCGGCGGCTACCTTGGCCAGTCTGGTCGAGCTGTTGGGGCAGGGCGAGGTCTACGGGCATATCTGGGTAAGCCTCAAGCGTATCCTGGTCGGGCTGCTGCTGGCGCTGCTGATAGGGGTACCGTTGGGCTTGCTGGTTGGCAGCTACCGGCACCTGGAGGCGGCGACCACGCCGGCGTTCCAGTTTTTGCGCATGATCTCGCCATTGTCGTGGATGCCGGTGGTGGTGATGCTGATGGGCGTGGGTGACCAGCCGATCTACTTCCTGCTGGCGTTTGCCGCGTTGTGGCCGATCTTGCTGAACACCGCGGCAGGGGTACGGCAACTGGACCCACGCTGGCTGCAACTGAGCCGCAGCTTGAGCGCCACGCGTTGGGAGACCTTGTGCAAGGTGATCGTGCCGGGGGTGATCGGCCATGTGCTGACCGGGGTGCGTCTGGCCATCGGTATTCTGTGGATCGTGCTGGTACCGTGCGAAATGCTGGGCGTGAGTGCGGGGCTTGGGTATTTCATTCTCGATACCCGCGACCGGCTGGCGTACTCCGAGCTGATGGCGATGGTGCTGCTGATTGGCGTGCTGGGGTTTGTGCTGGATGCCCTGGCGCGTGGGCTGCATCGACGCTGGGTACACGGTTGACGGGGCAATAGGGCTTCTCGCGGGCATGCCCGCGATGAAGCCCTACGCTCAATGCACGGTTTTGCGCTGCCGCACACACTCCTGGGCTTGAGCGGCCAATTCATCCAGCCGCTCATCGCGCATCTGCTCCGCTTCGATCATCGCATCCTCACCCTGCTGGTTAAGCAGGTAGGTATGAATCTGCAGCACTTCAGCCGTCTGATAAATCGGCGCAATGTCCAATCGCCCTATCAATGCGCCGCTGGCTTGCCCGGTGCTACTCATCAGCACTTGCGGACCATTGGCGGCCACCGCCTGCATACCCATTGCCTCGAACCACGGCACCTGGCTGGCGAAGGCATTCAGTTCTACACAGGCATGGCGAGCTCGCAAGTCGTCCAGCAAGGCGCGGGCGATGCCCTGGCGGCGGTGGCTGGGGCGCACGGCCAGGAATGCCAGTGCACAGGCCTGCTGGTCGTCCTCGGCTGGCAGAGACAGGGCAAAGCCCAGCAACTGGTCCGGTGCTTCGGCATCCAGCGCCAGGGTGAGCGCAACGGCCAGGCCACGGTTGCCGTCCAGTGCTTGTAGGTACTGGTGCACTTCCATGCCGACGCCGTACTGGTATAGCGGGTACAGCGGGTTGTCGGCAGTGATGGCGACACTGCTCAGTTCGCCGACATTGTGGATTACCAGCTCGCGGATCTGGTTCTGGAAAGATTCGGGCGGCACGCTGTCGAGGCGGCTCAGGATGAACATCGGGGGGCAGGCTCCGGCGGGTGAGATTACAGCCCGCGCTGTGTTGGCGCGGGTTGTACAGTCTAACCGGTTTTGCCGTATCAGCCTTGTGCCTGTAATGCACCGAGCATCAGGTCGAGGTTTTGCACCGCAGCACCCGAGGCGCCTTTGCCCAGGTTGTCGAACACGGCGGTGAGCAGGACCTGGCCATGCTCGGGGTTGGCGTACAGCGCCAGGCGCAGGTTGTTGCTGTCGTTCAATGCCTCGGGGTCGAGGTTTGCCGCAGCGCCGTGCTGGTGCAAGGGCATCATCTGGACGTGGCGGGCACCCTGGTAATGCTGCTCCAGGCAGGCCTGCAACTGTTCGGCGTTGACCTGCCCAGGCAACAGGCGCAGCTGCAGTGGAATGCTCAGCACGATACCTTGGCGGTAGGCGCCGTAACCGGGCATGAACATCGGCCGCGCCGACAGCCCGGCATGCTGCTGGATTTCCGGCACGTGCTTGTGCGCCAGTTCCAGGCCATACAACTGCAAGGCCGGGGCTTTGCCCGCGCCGGGTTGTTCATGCCGCTCCACCGCAGTGCGCCCGCCGCCGGAGTAGCCGGAGATGGCATGGATGTTCAGTGGGTAATCTGCAGGCAACAGGCCAGCCTTGACCAGCGGCCGTAGCAAGGCGATGGCCCCCGTGGGGTAGCAACCTGGGTTGCTGACCCGCTTGCTGTTCGCGATACGCTCGGCTTGTTGCTCGTCAAGTTCCGGCAGGCCATACACCCAGCCTGGCGTGATGCGGTGCGCGGAGCTGGCGTCGATCACCCGCACGTGTGGGTTGCTGATTGCTGCCACGGCCTCACGTGCAGCATCGTCGGGCAGGCACAGCAGCGCGATGTCGGCGCTGTTGATCGCCTCGCGGCGGCGTTGCGGGTCTTTGCGCTCGGCCTCGGGCAGGGTCAGCAGGCGCAGGTCGCCACGGCCCTGCAGGCGGGCATGAAT
The DNA here is from genome assembly GCF_001320565.1 of Pseudomonas sp. NBRC 111132. Lineage (NCBI taxonomy): Bacteria > Pseudomonadati > Pseudomonadota > Gammaproteobacteria > Pseudomonadales > Pseudomonadaceae > Pseudomonas > Pseudomonas sp. NBRC 111132. The sequence goes on along the minus strand of NZ_BCBI01000043.1, from coordinate 41,332 downwards.
TTGCAGGCCGGTGGTGCCTTGGTCGCCATCGATGAAGACAACAGGGGTGTGCATGGTCGGGGTCCGGTTGGGGAAGGATGGCCTATGCTCGCCTGTGGCTTTGCTAATGAAAATTTGAATATGATGATCGACATGTTCATTTTTTCTGAATTGATCCGACCATGCGCGAAATCAGCCTCGACCGCCTCCGCACGTTGGTGGTCATCACCGACCTGGGTTCATTTGCCGAGGCCGCCCGCCAGCTCAACCTGGCGCCGCCCACCATCAGCCTGCACGTGGCTGAACTGGAGGCGCGAGTGGGGGCCCCGTTGCTTACCCGCACCCGTGGTCAGGTGCGGCCCACGGCCATCGGCGAAACACTGTTGCTACGTGCCCGCCGCCTGCTGGCGGACGCCGACCTGGCGCTGGACGAAGTACGCCGGCAGGTCGAGGGGTTGACTGGGCGGGTGCGCCTGGGCGCTTCTACCGGCGCCATCGCCCATTTGCTGCCACAAGCCTTGGCGCGGCTGCGCATGGAGCACCCCGGGATCGACGTGCAGGTACAGGTGCTGACCTCACAGGCCTCGCTCACGCGCCTGCGTGAAGGCACGCTGGATATCGGCCTGGTGGCCTTGCCGCAGGTGGCCGGCAAAGGGCTGATGGTCACCCCCTGGCGGCGCGACCCGATTCTTGCCTATGTGCCGGCCGACTGGCAGCCACCGGCCAGGGTCACGCCGGGCTGGTTGGCGCAGCGGGCATTGATTCTCAACGACAGCACTACCCAGCTGTCACGGGTGACCGGGGAATGGTTCGCGACAGCGGGGTTGTACCCCACGCCGCGCATCGAGCTGAACTACAACGATGCGATCAAGAGCCTGGTCGGCGCCGGCTACGGGGCGACGCTGTTGCCGCAGGAGGGGGAGGCGGCCGAGCTGGACCGGCGTATTGCTCGCCGGCCATTGCGGCCGGGGTTGTGGCGGCAGTTGGGCATTGCTTGCCGGGCGGGGCAGGCAGAGCGGGCCACGGGGTATGTGCTGCAAGCGTTGGAGCGGTTACGGCAATAGGGGCCGCTCGGCGGCCCCAGGCCTCAACGCCGCTCTCGCGCCCGGACTGCGGTCACGGTCTCGCCACCGACACCCCAGTTATCGGTTGGCACCTCCTCGATCACCACAAAGGTACTGGCAGGCGGCTTCCCCAGCACCTCCTGCAACATACGGGTCGTCTGTTCGATCAACTGGCGCTTGTGCTCAGCGCTCACCCCTTCATCGGTTACGCGAATATGGACATAAGGCATGGTTGCTTGCTCCTCGGGTCAATGCCATGTGCCGGCGGTACTGCCGCCATCCACCGGCAGGATGACGCCGCTGACGAAGCGTGAATCGGCCAGGTACAACACCGCGTCCACCACGTCCTGGGGCGAACCGGTACGGCCGCTTGGCGACAGTGCGCCCATCCCCTGAACATTGTCGCCATGCAGGGGGGTCTCGATGATCCCCGGCGCCACGGCATTCACCTGCACGCCGCTGGCCGCCAGTTCCAGCGCCAGGCCTTTGACCGCCTGGTTCAGGCCGCCTTTTACCAACACCGGCAGCAGGGCTGGTACGCGGGTATCCGGCTGCAGGGCGATGGAGGCCGTGATGGCGATGATCTGCCCATGCCCTTGCTGGGTCATGATCCGCGCTGCTTCCTGGGCTGGGTAGAAAAAGCCTTTGAGGTTGGTGCCGACCAACGCGTCCACATCCATTGCAGTGTATTCGGCAAACCGTTTGGCAATGAAAATGCCGGCGTTGTTGATCAGGATGTCCACACCGCCAAAGGTGTGAGCGGCCTTGGCGAACAAGCGTTGCGCCGTGGCCGGTTCGGCGATGTCACCCGCTACGCCAATAAACCGCGAAGAGTTGCCGAGGCGAGCGGCGGCCTGCTCCAGGCGTGCCTCGCTGCGGGCATTGCCGACGACGTTGTCGCCGCGTTCCAGGAAGGCCTCGGCCAGGGCAAAACCCAGGCCGCTGGAGGCCCCAGTGATGATGACGGTACGTGGCTTGTTCATGTGCTTGGTCTCCAGTGAATTGAGCCATCGGCTCGATGTGGACTCACTGTAATTGGCTACCGATGCTTGAAAAATAAGGCGCGAGGCATTTCAATCGATACACCATGTAATTAATTGAGCCGCCATGCCCCGCCATTTCGATGACTTGCAACTGGGTAGCCTTGAGCTGTTCTGCCTGGCCGCCGACAGTGGCAGCTTCACTGCCGCAGCCGCACTGGCCGGCGTCACGCCGGCGGCGGTCAGCCGCAACGTGGCGCGTCTGGAGGAGCGCCTGGGGGCACGGTTGTTCGTCCGTACCACGCGGCAAATGCGCCTGTCCGCAGCGGGCCATGCCTATTACCTGCAATGCCGACAGGCGCTAGGGCAACTGGTCGAAGCCGAACGCCAGGTAACGGGTGGGCAGATCGAGCCCAGTGGCTTACTGCGCATCAGTGCGCCCACGCCCTATGCCCATCATCGGTTACTGCCGCTGCTGCCGCGCTTTCGCCAGCGCTACCCGCAGGTGCGGGTGGACGTGCATGTCAGCAACCGCAACGTCGATTTTGCCGAGGAACCCTTCGACCTGGCCATTCGTGGCCGCGAACCGGCCGACTCACGGCTGGTGGCGCGTCGGCTTGAGGATGCCGAGCTGGTGGTGGTGGCCACCCCGGGCTACCTGGCCGGTGCCGGCATGCCGCAGGTGCCACAGGACTTGCAGCACCACGAGTGCATCCAGTTTGAAATGCCCAGCAGTGGCCGCCGCCCGCCGTGGACCTTTCGCCAGGATGGTCGTCAGGTGGAAGTGGAAACGCAGGGGGCGTTCACCTGCCTGGGCGACTTTCTAGCCACGGCCACGCTGGTGCGCCACGGCGGCGGGCTGATGCAGGCTTATCGCTTTACTGTGCAAGACGCATTGGTCAGCGGCGAACTGGTCGAGGTGCTGACGGCGTTTGGCGGCACCTCTCGGCCCTTCATGTTGATCTACCCGCAGGCACGGCACATGCCATTGCGGGTGCGGGTGTTCATCGATTTCCTGTTCGCCGAGGCCGGGCAACCGCTGAGCTGACGTGGTGCGGTGCAGGCATGGGCCGACTATGCTTTTGGCTGCGCCGAGCCGAATAGGCCTCGACGAACCTTACGGTTTTCCAGGAGAACGCTCCATGAAATCCATGAAATGCATACCCTTGCTGGTGATTACCTCCGTCCTCGCTTTTGCCGCACACGCAGACCCAGCAAGCAACTGTGCGGCCAAGATCAAGGAACTGGAGGATTTCCATAAAGCCAGTGGTCAGGCGATGCATGGTGGCATGGCCCATGACTTCAAAGTTCATCTGCAAAATGCCAAAGATGCTCAGAGCAAGGGTGACATGGCTCAATGTCAGGCCTCTGCGGACCAAGCCAAGACCATCTATAACAAGGCTCGTAGCAAATAAGCTCGTACGGGCCTCTTTGCGGGTAAACCCGCGAAGAGGCCCGTGCAGGATGGCCCCGCCGTCAGAACCAGCGATCGTTCTTCTTGCGTCCCCGGGTCAGCGCCGGCAGGATCAACCCCGCCAGCAAACCCGCACCAGCAATGCTGCCGCCATACACCATGTAGCGCATCATCACCTGCTTGTTCTCATCCCCCAGGCGCGCCTGGGTATCGCGCAGCTCCGACTGGCTTTGGTCCAGCTGCTCGTTCAGTGCCTTGTTGCGCGCCTCCAGTTCGTCGATCAGCTGTTTGCGCGAATCGAGCGTTTCCTGCATGCCCTGCACGCGGTTTTTCCAGCTGTCGTCGATGGTCTTCAGCTGCCCGGTCAGTTCCACGACCTGGGCATCGAGCATCGGCAGGCGTTCGTTCTGTCCAGGAACCGCCTGCAGGTCGTTGCTGAGAATCCACACCACATCGCCGTTCTGCCCGCGCACCTGGCTGTAGTTGCCCTGGCTGCCGATCAGGGTGAGTTTTTGCCCGGACTTGAGCGTTCCGACGATGCGGTGGCCATCCGTCGGGCCGCTGCGCACGTAGGTGCTCAGGCTGTCGCTGACCCAGCGTGCATCGCTGGCAGGCTCTTCGGCGTGCACCGGTGCGGCAAGGGTCACCAGGGCGGCAATCAGGCCGCCGCGCAGGGCAGGGAGGACGGAAGCAATTGGGCGGGAATCGGGCATGTTGGGTCTTCGCAGAAACAGGACAAAAGTAGGCCCGGTGACTGGGCCGATGAACCGGTCGGTGAGTTGACCGTCAGCCAAAGACCGTTTTTTTGTAAGCAGGTTCACTACCTGACGTCGGAAATGTCTGCAGGATGTTGCAAGGCCCGACCCAGGGCATTGCCTTGTCGATGACGCAATTGTAATGCGCCGATCACCTTGGCGTTATCTGCCGGCCGTCAATCTCGGCCCGCCGACATAACAACAAATGCGACGTTCAAGGAGCATCGGATGACCTGCAGATCACCCCTGAAACTGGCGGCTTGCCTGGCACTGGCCAGCGTTGGCAACCAGGCCATGGCCGCAGAAGAAAGCGCTGAAGGCTTTGTCGAGGGCAGTACCCTCAGCGTGCTCAACCGCAATTTCTACTTCAACCGCGACAACCGCGATTCCGCCGCCCCCATGCACAACCCCAACAAGCAACCTGACAATGGCTACTCCGAAGCCTGGGCTCACGCTGTGATTACCCGCTTCGAGTCGGGCTTCACCCAGGGTACTGTCGGTGTTGGCCTGGATGCGTTCGCCATGCTTGGCCTCAAGCTCGACACCGGCGGCGGTCGCAACGGCGGGCGTAGCTCTTTCGATGTAATGCCCGTTGACCGTGATGGCCAGGCCCGTGACGAATACACCAAGGTAGGTGGCGCGGCCAAGGTGCGCCTGTTCGACACGGTACTGAAGGTAGGCGATGTGTTCCCGGCCAACCCGGTGGTGGCGGCAGGCGACTCGCGGCTACTGCCGGAAAGCTTCCGTGGCGTGACCCTGGAGAACACCAGCATCAAGGACCTGACCTTGCAGGCCGGGCGTTTGCACGCCATGAGCCAGCCAATGTCCAGCGACCTGCGGGAAAACTTCGTGACCTTCTACGGCGGCCCGGTCGATTCGCCGTGGATCGCCTATGGCGGTGGTGACTACACGCTCAATGACCATGTCAGCGTCAGCCTGTTCAGCAGCCGGCTCAAGGATGTGTGGAACCAGTACTACGCCGGCACCAGCCTGAGCTGGCCGTTGAGCGATGAGCTGGCCCTGCTTGGCGGTTTCAACTATTACAAGGCGGTTGATGAAGGGCAGCGGCGCCTGGGCGCCTTCGACAATGACATCTGGAGCGCCAAGGTCGGCGTGCGCCTTGGCGCTCACACCCTGGCGCTGACTCACCAGCGCAACAACGGCGACGATGACTTCGACTACCTGCGCCAGTCCGACTCGATCTTCCTCGACAACTCTATCCAGTACAGCGACTTCAACTCGCCCAAGGAGCGTTCGTGGATGCTGCGTTACGACCTGAACATGGCCGCCTATGGCGTGCCTGGCCTGTCGTTCATGACGCGCTACGGCAAGGGCACAGACGCCGATTACTCCAATGCCAACGCCACCTACATGCGCCGCGACGGCGACGGCAACCCACTGACCGACCAGAAGCGCTGGGAACGTGACATCGAGGTCAAGTACGTGGTGCAGACCGGCGCAGCCAAGGACCTGTCATTGCGCGTGCGCCAGGCCACCACCCGGGCCACGGCCTTCGAGTCGGACCTGGACGAAGTACGGCTGATCGTGGAATACCCGCTTTCGATCCTGTGAATTCACCTTGGCAGCCTTGTTGCTCCTTTGGTTTGGGTGAATATTTTGGCGCTCCGCATGGAGCGCTTTTTTTTCGGGCTATTAAGTTGCAGCTAGACTCATGGGTTCACACCCTTTCAGGGAGCCAGGACCATGACTGCCAAGAATACCGTCTGCCTGTGGTATGACCACGATGCCGAAGAAGCGGCGAACTTCTATGCCCGAACCTTCCCCGATAGCCAGGTGGTCGCGGTGCACCAGGCGCCCGGCGATTACCCTTCAGGCAAGCAGGGCGATGTGATTACCGTGGAGTTCACGGTAATGGGCATTCCTTGCGTCGGGCTCAACGGTGGTTCGACCTTCAAGCACTGCGAGGCGTTTTCGTTCCAGGTCAGCACCGCGGACCAAGCCGAGACCGACCGTTTGTGGGATGCCATTGTCGGCAACGGTGGCGAGGCCAGCGTGTGTGGTTGGTGCAAGGACAAATGGGGGATTTCGTGGCAGATTACCCCACGTGTCCTCATCGAAGCCATCGGCCACCCCGACCGTGCGGCGGCCAAGCGGGCGTTCGAGGCCATGATGCAGATGGGCAAGATCGATGTGGCCAAGATAGAGGCGGCATTGAAGGGTTGAGGCAGGTTCTGCTTAAGTCCCCGCCTCGCAGCCCCTTTAGGTGACACAAGGCCGTTTCGACAGGGGACCGCCCAGCCTTGCAGGGTCAGGTTTGGGAAACTTCGTTCGCTGCCGTTACCGGCTTTGTCGAAGCCTTCTTTTCCTGCACCACAATGTAAAATTCCTCACCATGCTTTACCGCACCATACAGCACGGCTTTTTCGATCAGTTCGTTGCCGCGCAGGTGACGCAGCATCATCGGGTCCTTGCGCAGGTCGCGGTAAAGCGCCAGGCACAGCAGTACCATCACCATCACGAACGGCAAGGCGACGACGATGGTCAGGTTCTGCAGCCCGGTCAGTGCCTCGCCGGGGTCACGCGGGTCGCCAATCGCCAGCATGATCGCCGCCACCGTCCCGGTCAGCGCGCCCCAGAAAATTACCGTGCGCCGTGATGGCGCGGTGGTGCCGTGTTCCGATAGCGTGCCCATCACCAGCGAGGCTGCATCGGCTCCCGAGACGAAGAAAATGCCTACCAGGATCATCACCAGCACCGAGGTCGCCGAGGCCAGCGGGTAGCCGTCCAGCAACTGGTACAACGCGTGGTTGCTGTTGACCGCACCGTTGGCCAATTGGAGGGCGCCTTCGCGCACGGCATCGATGGCGGCGCCGCCGAAGATGGTGAACCACACCAGGCTGACCAGGCTCGGCACCAGCAGCACACCGGTAACGAACTGGCGGATGGTGCGGCCGCGGCTGATGCGGGCGATGAACATGCCCACGAATGGCGTCCAGGAAATCCACCAGGCCCAGTAGAACACGGTCCAGCCGGCCAGCCAGCTGTTCATCTGCTCGCCGCCGCTGGCGTTGGTGCGGGCCATCATTTCCGGGAGCATCTTGATGTAGATGCCGAGCGATGTCGGCAGCAGGTTGAGCATCAACAGGGTTGGCCCGACCATGAACACGAACACCGCCAGCACCAGCGCCAGCACCATGTTGGTGTTGGAAAGCCACTGGATGCCCTTGCCGATGCCCGACACCGCCGAGGTGACGAAGGCAATGGTCAGCAGGGTGATGATCGAGATGTAGAACAGCTTGCCGGGGCTTTCGATCCAGCCGTTGTATTCCAGGCCGCCGGCAATCTGCAGCGCACCCAGGCCCAGCGAGGCGGCCGAGCCGAACAGCGTGGCGAAAATCGCCATCATGTCGATCAGGCGGCCGAGTGGGCCGTTGGCGTGCTTGCCGATCAGCGGCCGGAAGGCTGCGGAAATCAACTGCGAGCGGCCACGGCGGAAGGTGCCGTAGGCGATCACCAGGCCGACGATGGCGTACATGGCCCAGGGGTGCAGGGTCCAGTGGAACAGGGTGGTGGCCATCGCCACCTGCATCGCTTCGCTGGTCTGCCCGCTGGCCGAACCGGGCGGCGGCGATACGTAGTGCGACAGTGGCTCGGCCACGCCGAAGAACATCAGGCCGATACCCATGCCTGCGCTGAACATCATTGCTACCCAGGACACCGTGCGGAACTCCGGCTGTTCGCCATCACGGCCCAACGGAATTCTGCCGTAGCGGCTGGCGGCCAGCCACAGCACGAACACCACGAACAGGGTGGAAGTGAGCACGAAGAACCAGCCAAAATTGAGAATGACCCAGGATTGCGCGCTGGAGGCGCTGCTGGCCAGGCTGGCCTGGTTGAGGAAGCCCCAGAGCACGAATGCGATGGCCAGGAGGCTGGTGAAGCCAAAGACGATCCAGTCGAGTTTGCCCTCGAAATGTCGGTCCTGGCGGGCTTCTGCGGTTTTCGAGGGGTCTGTCACGCCAAGATCGAGTGTTTCGGTGATGTGTTCCTTTGCCATGAATGATGAGGCCCCTTTGTGGTTTACCTGCGTATGCAGGCTTGTTGTTGTATGGGCTACCGAGCGCGATGAAGGCTTCGGCGGGGTGGAGTGCTGGCGCGATTATCCTGCGCCGGAAAAGGCGACGCCTGTCCCCATAGCGCCCTGGGGCGTCCATTACGCGACTTGGCAAATACTTTTAGTTCTGGGGGCAGTGGCCCTTTCTGCCTCGGCTTCTGGTAACCTGATGGGCATTACCCGGGCCCGCACATACGAGCACCGTAGAAGCGCTGCTGCTTGCGGCCCTGGCCGTACCAGGAAACGGAGATTCGTCATAATGGCCACTGACCGTGTGAGCCTGATTCATTTCGATAAATTGAGCATGAGCCCTGCCGCTGCCGATCGGTTCCAGAAAGCCCTCGACGCGCTGGCAGCGCTCAAGCTGCAGGACCGTTACGTGTACCTCATCGCTCCTTATCTGGGTGATATCGCTGACGCCTCCGACCTTGAACAACTGGACACCGCCCTGGGCCAGTGCATTCGTGTGGTCGATGAGCTGCTGGCTGCCAGGTCGGTCAGCAAAGCCAAGGCCGAAGAAGTACGCCAGGTGTTTCACAGCGCCGCCGAACGTGCTCGGGCGGAAATGCCCGGCTGAGTGGTGGCATGGCCAAAGACATCGACAACCCTTGCGTCTCTTTATGCCAGCTGAACAGCGAGCTGTGCGTGAGCTGCGGCCGCACCCGTGACGAAATCCGCAAGTGGCGGGGCATGAAGCGCCCCGAGAAGATGGCCACTGTGCAGCGGGCGGCGACGCGAATGAAGGCTATCGCCAAGAAGGCGGCCAAGCGGCAGAATGCCGACTGAGCCTGCGTGCCATTCACGCAACCTTTCCTGATTGTTTGTCGAGCCTGAAATGGATTCTCACTCGCTGTTTGCGTTTACCCTGGTCGCCGCCATCGCGATCGCCAGCCCTGGCCCTGCCACCTTGATGGCCATCAACAATAGCCTGGCCCATGGCCAGCGCAGCGCGATCTGGTCGTCGCTGGGCAATGGCACGGGCCTGTTCTGTCTGTCGGCCGCGGCCATGTTGGGGTTGGGCGCATTGCTGGCCAGTTCTGAAGTGCTGTTCAATGCCGTGAAAATCCTGGGGGCAGGCTACCTGTTTTACCTGGGGGTGCGGCAGTTGTTGAAAAAAAGCCCGATGCTGGAGCAGGGCGCCGCAGAGGGTGCAGCCAAGGCAAGGCCTACGCCGCTGAAACTGTTCAAGTCGGCCTTTCTGACGGCGGTGACCAACCCCAAGGCGACCATGTTCTTCACCGCGCTGTTCCCGCAGTTCATCGACCAGGGCGCGGCGTTATTACCGCAGTTCCTGACCTTGACAGGCATTTTCGTGGCCTTGTCGCTTACTTCACTGAGCTTGTATGCCGCCCTGGCTGCGCGGGCCAAGGGCGTGTTGACCCGACCTTCGCTGTCGCGCTGGGTGAGCCGGGTGGTGGGCACCACCTTTATCGGTTTTGGCGCGGCGATCCTGGCAATGCGGCGGCAGGGGGCCTGAAAAGGCCGGATTCCAGTCAACTGTGCGGGCCCTCATTGTCTATCCTCCGGCGGTTTTTCTGCTGGCCGATGAAAGGCCCGTCTATTGGCCGCTGATGGTCCAGACTGCCTAGAAGACGCACAGATGATTGCTGCAGCCGACCACAGTAGGTGGCAGCCTTTGGCCACCATGTCGGGTCGCCGGATGTACATGTGCCGAGGGTCGTAGATGATCGAGCGTTGCTTTCGCCGCGCCTTGCTACTGTTGTGCCTGTTGCCGCTGCCCCTGGCTGCGGTAGCGGATGATGCATGCCGACGGCTCACCGCGACCGGCAATCCTGAATACCCGCCGTACTTGTGGCGCGACCCGCAAAACCCCCAGCAATTGATCGGTGCCAATGCTGACCTGCTCAAGTACTTGGGCAAGCAGTTGGGGCTGGATATCGAAGTGGTTTACGGCGGGCCGTGGTCGCGAGCCCAGGAAGAGGTGCGCACCGGTCGGATCGATTTGCTGGCCGGGTATTTCCTGACCGAAGCACGCCGGCTGCAGATGGACTTCATTGCCCCGCCATTCCTGCATACCCCCAGCGTGGTCTGGGTGCGCCAGGACAATGCCTTTGCCTACCGACAATGGGCCGACCTCAAGGGCCACAAGGGCGGCACTCTGGTCAACAACAGCCATGGCCAGCAGTTCGATGAATACGCCCGGGCCAACCTAACCCTTGAAGCGGTGCCCAGCGCCCGGCAGGCGTTCGAGAAGCTGATGCACAAGCGCAGCGATTACGTGGTGTACGAGCAGTACCCTGGTATGGCGCTGGCGCGTACCTTGGGCATCGCAGCCACTGTGCAGGTGTTGCAGCCGCCAGTGTCCAGCGAAGGGTTGTACCTGGCGATTTCGCATGATTCGCCCTGTAACCTGCCGCAGTTGCGTGAGGCGCTGGCGCGGGAAATGGCGAAGATAGTTGCCGGAGCGCTGCCCGATCATTTGCTGAAGCAGAACCTGGAGCGGTGGCAGTAACGCGCAGGGGCGCGCTTCTACAGGGACCGTGCCAATCGTTCTGCTTCCTTGGCTTGGGTGACGTTGACTGCCCCGGGCAAACTGACGTTGTTCTTCGCCGCGAGGATCTCGGCCATGACGCTGACTGCAATTTCCGCTGGGGTCTTGCTGCCGATGTAGATGCCAATCGGGCCGTGCAAGCGCCGCAGCGAAGCTTCGCTCTCACCGAAGTGCTCGATCAGCCGTTCACGGCGTAATTGGCTGTTGCGCCGCGAACCGATGGCGCCAATGTAGAACGCCGGGCTGTGCAACGCTTCGAGCAGGGCCAGATCATCCAGTTTTGGGTCGTGGCTGACGGCGACGATGGCGCTGCGAACGTCAGCGGCGAAGGCGCGGACCACGTCGTCTGGCATGCCAGGCAGCAAGTTGACCCCGGCAACATTCCAGCCTGCCGTGTACTCCGGGCGCGGGTCGCACAGCGAAACGCTGAAACCGTTGAACAGGGCCATGGTGGCGAGGTACTCGGCCAGTGCGCCGGCACCGATCAGCAGCAGGCGGTAGCCTGGGCCGAGGGTGCTGAGCATGCGCTGGCCATCGAAGCTGAACAGTTCAGGCAAGCCCGTGGCGCAGAGGCTGGCTTCGCCGCTTCGCAGGTTCAGGTCACGGCGTACCAGGCTTGCGCGGTCGAGGCAGGCCAGCAGTTGTTCAAGGTGCTCCAGCGAAGGGGTGAACTCCAGCACCAGTTCGAGGGTACCTCCACAGGGCAGGCCGAAGCGGTGGGCCTCGTCGGCACTGACGCCATAGCGCACGACCTGGGGCTGGCTGGCTGGCATGCCGGGGCCTTCGTATGCACGGGTGTAGCGATGGATGAGGTCGTCCTCGATGCAGCCCCCGGAAACACTGCCGACCACTCGACCGTCACTGCGCAGGGCCATCATCGAGCCGACCGGGCGCGGGGATGAGCCCCAGGTGCGGGCGACCGTGGCGAGCAGGGCGCGGTGGCCGGCTGCAAGCCAGTCACGGGTAGTGCGCAGGACCAGCAGGTCGATGCTTTCCATTGGGGCTCCATTAACCTAGGTGTTCAAAAGTTGTCCGATTCAGCGCATATGCAAGATGATCGGGCTGCTACTGGCCGGGTCGGTATGCCCTCGCAGCTTGCCCACTGCTTGCGCGTTCACCGCGCCACCCTGGTTACCCCATGCCGTACGCACGAAGCTCAGCACTTCGGCAATCTCCGGATCACTCATCTGTTCGCGAAAAGCCGGCATGCGATAGGCATCCGGTACCCCGGCAGCCACCACCCGCTGCGAACCGTTGAGGGTGATATTGATGGCCGAGGCATCCTCCCTGGCCAGTGCCGAGGTTGCCCCGGCCAACGGCGGCATCCATTCGGCCTGGCCTTTGCCGTCCAGGCCGTGGCAGGAGGCGCAGCGGGTCACATAGGTATGCGCCCCAGGGTTGTCGAGCTGCGCAGCTGCCGATTCGGCCCGGTATTGCCACGGCGCGCCGTCACGCTGTGGGTCACCGGGCAGGGACTTCAGGTAGTGGGCGATGGCGGCCAGGTCATCGTCATACATGAATTGCGTGGAGTTGTTGAACGCCTCGGTCATCGAACCAAATACCACGGCATGCCGGTTGCGCCCGGTCTTCAGAAACTGCGCAATCTCAGCCTCGCTCCAGCGCCCCAGCCCGGTGTTGTGGTCGGCGCGCAGGCTAGGTGCGTACCAGCCGTCGAGCAAGGCGCCAGCCAGGAACGGCTTGCCACTGTCATCCAGTGCCTTCTCGTTGAACGCCAGGCCGCGCGGTGTATGGCAACTGCCGCAGTGGCCAGGCCCCTGGACGATGTAGGCGCCACGGTTCCATTGCGCATCTTGCCCGGCCTTGTCGGCGTAAGGCGTTGTGGCAGCGAACAGCCCGTTCCACAAGGCGATTGGCCAGCGCAGGTTCAGTGGCCAGGGGATGTCGCTGGCCAGGTTGGTCTGCTGCACCGGTTGCACGCTGTGCATGAAAAAGGCGTACAGCGCCTTTACATCGTCATCAGTGAGCTTGGCATAGGACGGGTAGGGCATCGCCGGGTACAGCCGTCGACCACCGGGCGCGACACCTTGGCGCACGGCGCGGTCGAAGTCGGCCAGGCTGTAGTTGCCGATACCCTTGTCGCGATCGGGAGTGATGTTGGTGGCGTGGATTGCCCCCAGTGGGGTGGCCATCTCCAGCCCGCCGGCAAACGGTTTGCCGTCTGGCAGGCTGTGGCAGGCCACGCAGTCGCTAAGCCGGGCCACGTACTCGCCGCGGCTGATCAGCGCCGGGTCGGCTTCGGTGGCCTGGGCTTCGGCGAACGGCGAAGCAGGCTCACGGGTGACATACCAGGCCAGCAGGCCTGCCGCGACCAGGCACGGCAGCGCCAGCCAGCCAGCGGTTCTTGCGAAACGATGGGTCATGGGGCGTCCCTTGTGCGATCAGCTGAAGGTATGGCGGCTCAATGGCAAGCTGCGTACGCGCTGGCCGGTGAGCTGCGCGACCGCGTTGGCCACCGCCGGGGCCACGGCCGGCAACGGTGGTTCGCCAATGCCGCCCATCTTCGCCCCGCTTTCGACGATGCGCACATGCACCCGGGCCATGCGCGCAGGCGGCAGGATCGGGTACAGGTCGTAATTGCGCGCGCGCGGCTTGCCGTCCACGTACACCGCTTCTTCCACCAGCGTCTGCGACAGGCCAAGGGCGACGGCGCCGTTGACCTGGTGCTCGATGATCGCCGGGTTGACGATGCTGCCCGGGTCGATGGCCTGCCAGATGTCGTGCACCTTGACCTGGCCGTTGTCGATGGACACCTCGGCAATGACCGCAGCCTCCGAGCCGAACGGTGAGGCCATGGCCACACCGCGTGCGCGCTTGCTACCGTCTTCGGCGGTGAACGGCCCACGCTTCCAGCCACCGGACAAGTCGGCGACCGCGTTCAGCAGGTGGGTCAGGCGTGGGTTGTCGCGCAGCAGGTGAAGGCGCAGTTCGAACGGGTCCTTGCCGCCTTTGTCAGCCAGCTCGTCGAGGAATGACTCGTAGAAGAAGTCGTTCAGCGAATTGCCCACAGAGCGCCAGTAGCCGAGCATGGCTGGGCCTTTGACGTAGATCTGGGCGATGCGCTTGTTGGCGATGGCGTAGGCCTTGCCCGACAGCCCCTCAAGCGCGGTCGGGTCGATCTTGTCCCCCTGTTTGCCTGCGATGGCCTCGGTTGGGCCTTCGGTGGCGCTTATCGCTTCGAGGGCCACTGGCATGCCGTCGGCATCCAGCCCGGCGCGGAACTTCACCACGGCAACCGGGCGCAGTACATCACGCAGGAACTCTTCTTCGCGGCTCCAGATAAGCTTTACCGGCCGGCCAACGGCTTTGGCCAACGCAATGGCCTGCGGGTAAGGGTTGGCCGAGTCGTACAGGAAATGCCGGCCAAAGAACCCGCCCAGTAGCGGCGAGTGCAGGTTGATCTGTGCAGGCTCCAGGCCGGTGCGCTTGGCAATGTCATCACGGAACATGTCCGGGGCCTGGTTGGGCAGCCAGACGTCCAGGGTGCCGTCCGGGTTGAAGCGGGCGAGGGCGGACGGCGGCTCGAGCTGGGCATGGTTGAGGTATTGATTGTGATAGCTGGCCTCGACCTTGGTCTTGGCATTGCTCAGGGCGCTGGCCACATCACCTTCATTTTCTTCATCACGGGCCGGGCCCTCGACCGTGGCGAGGTGTTCGCGCCAGGTGTCGCTGGAAAAGTCGGCCGGCATCGGCCGAACCTTGCTGTCGGCGGTTGGCTCTTTCCAGTCCACTTGAAGCGCCTCCACCGCACGCTTGGCGTGCCACCAGCGTTCTGCGACCACGGCCACGGCGCCCGGCAGCTGATGCACCGAATGCACGCCTTTCATGGCCTTGACCTGGTCTTCGTTGCGCAAGCTGCCCACGGTCATGCCCAAGCGTGGCGCATGCTGCACGGCGGCGTGGAGCATGCCGTCGACCTTGATGTCGATGCAGTACTGGGCCTTGCCAGTGGATTTGTCATAAGCATCCAGGCGGCGTACGGGCTTGCCGATCCAGCGAAACTGGCTGGGGTCGCGCAATTTGACGCTGGCCGGGTCGGGCACGGGCAGGTCCATGGCGCGCCCCGCCAGTTCTCCGTAGGGTATGGAGCGGCCAGTCGTGGTATGTACCACGTTACCCGGCGTGGTTGAAAGCTCATCGACCGGCACGCCCAGCTGTTCGGCGCCCGCCTGCAGCAGCATGGCTCGGGCGAGGGCGCCCAGGCGGCGCATGGTCGGATAGCTCATGCGTACCGACATGCTGCCGCCGGTAATGCGCATGCCGTTTTCCATCACCACGTAGGCTTCGCCCGGTGGTGCGCTGTCGACCACGAAATGAGCCGGGTCGACGTCAAGTTCTTCACCGACGATCTGTGCCATGGCAGTAAACGGGCCTTGCCCACCTTCCATGAAGGGGCTGAGCAGGCGTACCGTGCCGTCTGGGCGAATTTCCAGAAACGCCGGCACCTGGGTGCCGCGCTCAGCAGTTGCCGCCGCTGCAGCTTGCACGCGAGCCGAGCCCATGGGCAGGCCGAAGCCCAGTACCAGGGCACCGACTGCGGTGCTGGCCAGAAAGCGCCGACGCGACAGGTTGACCGTTTCGCCCAGTTGCAACCTGTGCAGTTCGGCGAGGGTATCGACGGGCGTGTTCATCAGGCCTGCTCCCCTTGGGCCAGGTCATGCACGGCGGCATGGATGGCGTTGTAGGTGCCGCAGCGGCACAGGTTGACCATGGCTGCATCGATCTGCGCATCGCTAGGCTTGGGCGTGTGCTTTAGCAGCGCAGTGGCTGCCATCACCTGGCCAGACTGGCAGTAGCCGCATTGGGCCACCTGGTGCTCGACCCAGGCGGCGACCACGCGTTTGCCGACGGCATCGGCCTCGATCGCCTCGATGGTGGTGACCTCGCGGCCGACCACACCTGCCACCGGGGTGACGCAGGCGCGCACCACGTTGCCATCCACCAGCACCGAACAGGCGCCGCACTGGGCCAGGCCGCAGCCGTATTTGGTGCCGGTCAGCCCCAGGTCATCGCGGATCACCCACAGCAAGGGCGTGTCGGCGTCCGCCTCGACCTGATAGGTCTTCTGGTTGATGCGTAGTTCCATGGTTCACCTGCCAGTCATCGGTTGCTGTCGCGTTGTTTTTTTCAGTGCGGGAATACGTTGTTCCCCAGAGAAGAAACGCTAGCACAGGGGGATGACCGCTGGTCTGGTGTCGGGGCGAGGTTCAGAGGATCAGGCAAGCAATCCGGTGGAATGCGCAAGGGCGTGAAGGGGTGGGGCAGGTAAACAGGACTTCCGTTGTGAAAACCCGGATAATGCCGGCCAATTTCGTTTTGCACGCTTAAATCACGGTAAATCCGCATGGAAATCAAGGTCAATTTTCTCGACAATCTCCGTCTCGAAGCCAAGTTCGACGACTTCACGGTGATCGCCGATCAACCGATCCGCTACAAAGGCGACGGTTCGGCCCCAGGCCCGTTCGACTATTTCCTGGCGTCTTCGGCCTTGTGCGCGGCTTACTTCGTCAAACTGTACTGCCAGACCCGCGACATCCCCACCGAAAACATTCGCCTGTCGCAGAACAACATCGTCGACCCGGAAAACCGCTACAACCAGATCTTCAAGATCCAGGTCGAGTTGCCCGAGGATATTTCCGAGAAGGACCGCCAGGGCATCCTGCGCTCCATCGACCGCTGCACTGTCAAGAAGGTGGTGCAGACCGGCCCCGAGTTCGTGATCGAAGTGGTCGACAACCTCGATGCCGACGCCCAGGGCTTGCTGATGCCGGTGTCGGACACCAGCACCTACATCCCCGGCAAGGACCTGCCGCTGGAGCAGACCATCGCCAACATGTCGGGCATTCTCGCCGGGCTGGGGATGAAGATCGAAATCGCCTCGTGGCGCAATATCGTGCCCAACGTCTGGTCGCTGCACGTGCGCGACGCGCAGTCGCCGATGTGCTTCACCAACGGCAAGGGTGCCACCAAGGAAGCCGCGCTGGCCTCGGCACTGGGTGAGTTCATCGAGCGCCTTAACTGCAACTTCTTCTATAACGACCAGTTCTGGGGCGAAGACCTGGCCAATGCGCCGTTCGTGCATTACCCCAACGAGCAGTGGTTCAAACCGGGCCCGCGCGATGCGTTGCCGGCCGAGATCCTCGACGAGCATTGTCTGGAGGTCTACAACCCTGACGGCGAATTGCGTGGTTCGCACCTGTACGACACCAACTCGGGCAACAAAGCGCGGGGCATTTGCTCGCTGCCGTTCGTGCGTCAGTCCGACCAGCAAGTGGTGTACTTCCCGTCCAACCTGATCGAAAACCTGTTCCTCAGCAATGGCATGAGCGCCGGCAACACCCTGGCCGAGGCGCAGGTGCAGTGCCTGTCGGAAATCTTCGAGCGCGCCGTCAAGCGCGAAATCCTGGAAGGCGAGCTGTGCCTGCCGGACGTGCCGCAGGAGGTGCTGGCCAAGTACCCGGCGATCGTCGCCGGCATTCAGGGGCTGGAAGAGCAGGGCTTCCCGGTACTGGTCAAGGATGCGTCGTTGGGTGGCGAGTTCCCGGTCATGTGCGTGACGCTGATGAACCCGCGCACGGGCGGTGTGTTTGCCTCGTTCGGCGCACACCCAAGCCTGGAAGTGGCGCTGGAGCGTAGCCTCACCGAGCTGCTGCAGGGCCGCAGCTTCGAAGGCCTGAACGACCTGCCGCAACCGACCTTCGAAAGCCACGCGCTGACCGAGCCGAACAACTTCGTCGAGCACTTCATCGACTCCAGCGGCGTGGTGTCATGGCGCTTCTTCAGCGCCAAGGCCGACTTCGAGTTCGTCGAGTGGGACTTCTCCGGCCACGGCGAGAACTCCAACCAACAGGAGGCCGCGACGCTGTTCGGCATCCTCGAGGCGCTGGGCAAGGAAGTGTACATGGCGGTGTACGACAATCTGGGCGCCACTGCTTGTCGCATTCTGGTGCCGGGCTACTCGGAAATCTACCCGGTCGAGGACCTGATCTGGGACAACACCAACCGTGCCTTGTCGTTCCGTGCCGACATCCTCAACTTGCACAGCCTCGACAGCCGCTCACTGAAGCTGCTGCTCAAGCGCCTGGACAACTGCGATGTGGATGACTACACCACCATCACCACGCTGATCGGCGTGGAGTTCGACGAGAACACCGTGTGGGGCCAACTGACCATCCTTGAGCTGAAACTGCTGATCTGCCTGGCGGTACAGCGCTTCGAGGATGCCAAGGAACTGGTCGAGGCGTTCCTGCAGTTCAACGACAACACCGTCGAGCGCGGCCTGTTCTACCAGGCGCTGAACGTGGTGCTGGAAGTGCAGTTGGATGACGAACTGGAGATGGAGGACTACGAAGCCAACTTCCGCCGCATGTTCGGCAACGCGCGCATGGACGCGGTGCTGGGTTCGGTGGACGGCAGCGTGCGCTTCCATGGCCTGACCCCGACGAGCATGAAGCTCGAAGGGCTTGATCGCCACTTGCGCTTGATCGAGAGCTACAAGAAGCTGCACGCGGCGCGGGCCAAGTTTGCCTGATAACCGCCGCCCTCAAGCGTCGCTCATACGCGCCTTTTTTGGGTTGAAGGTGCTGGAGCTTCCTCGAACGCTTCTGGGGGCGGTGGCGCCGCTCGGACGTTGAACAGGCGGCAGATGCCGTACCAGCAGATGGCGACGGTGAGGTTATAGGGGAACAGCACGGCCCAGAACGGCAATTGCCAGTTCTTTTTGCCCTGCATTTCACCGGGCTCACCGGTTCGCCAAGGAGCGTAGTGGCGCCAGGCTTCGGCTGGGGTCAGGCAGATGGCGTGCAGCGGCTTGTGCCACCAGTTGGGCTCGCCAGGCGGGGGGAGTTTGTCCGGGCCGTGAGCCATGAAATGGCGGAGGTATTCCCAGACTTCGGCGACGTGTCTGACGCCAGGCTCCGTGGGTTCGTTGCTGTCGACCCATAGGCAGTCTTTTTGGTGGAGGCTGCCATCCGCTCGGCGAGGGGCGAAGGCGAGGGCATAGCTGGTGCTGAACGATGAACCGCCGAATTCGGTGCGTTTGAAAAGGCCACCTCCGGTATTGCTCCATTCAAAGATCAATACCTTGCTCAAACGTTGATAGTAAATCTTTTGAGTTGATCTGTTAAAGCAGATGCTTGATAAGCGCTTTATGAAATATATTCGATAGGCTAAAAATGGAAGGAAAATGAAGGGTCCAATCACATTAAGGGCGATGAAAGTATAGCTAAAGGTGTACGGGTCCCAGGCTTCGCTGGTTAGCAAATAAGGGTAAACAAAAATAATCAGTGCTAGGGTCATTGCGCAGTACAGTTTTCCCATGAAAACTGAGTCTGTTACCCAGGGATTTCTCAGGCACAAGGTATTTTTTGATAAGTTTAATAGCTGCCCGCCAATAGCGGGTTTGTGCCCTGAGTCTGTGGTTGGATTGAATAGCCAGATGGTCGCCACGATCAGCGCTCCAGACGAAAAATTGCAAGAGTCTCATTGTCTTCGTCCAAGCCTTGGTTGGCACTGTAGGCTAGATGCAGTGAGACATGACTTTGGTTGGCTAGCGTGTTCTCGAAATGCAGAACCAAGCCCGCACCTACGATGTGGCCGGTCGGGGGGATTGGGAATACGTCCATTCCTTGGTCGTCACGGAGGGTGCTCAAACTCGCTGACCATTCGCTTACCCCAAGCACAAAGCCTGGCAGCAGTACTGTGAACTCAACGGTTGGTGGAGATGTGGCTACTTCGTTATGTGTGATCGCTGTCCAATTGGGTGGAGACCAGTGATTGTTCTGATGCCACCGGGTGTCGACCTGAGTTACGCCGAGTGACAGGGCCTGCTCGGCGGATAATAGCTTGGGTCCGTAGTGCTCGTTGTGCCAGGTTTTGACTTCGGTTTGTAGCGAGGCGAACGCAGGCAGTTTCTTTTCATAGTCCAAGGTAATGCCTTGACGTCTCTCTCCATCATTGATGCGATTACCGAAGACGCTGCGCGCTGCCCACAACTCAATTGGGCTGTGAAGGTGCTCATGTGCCTTGGCGTGTAGGTAGAGGCCTCCTGCAATGATGGCTACGCCTACTAGGATAAGGGCCGCTGCGGCCCATCCGGCGAAGGGGACTACCGTTGTCACGCCCGCAACGGCAAGTCCTGCTTCAAGGACGACAGCCGAACCCACAGCCATGGTAAAGCCACCGGCCAGCGTGTAATCGGCAGCCGCTTGATTGCCGTTCGCTTTCTGACGCCTTGCTTTGGAGATATCAGAAAGCAAACTAAATACTATTGCAGGATACCCGGCTAAACGCGCAAACAAATTACTGCTTAAGAAATTTATTACCCCATTGCCAAAGGCCATGCCCGGTGCCGTTGAACTTAATCGCAGCATCACCGCCTTCTGCGTTGCCCGAACGCTAACCGTTGTGGCTGCCGCTGCACCGATCACCCCAAAAATCGACGAAGCAAAGCCCAAGGTGTATTCCGGTGCATTGCTCTTCTGCAGGCTGTTGTAGGCCGTCTTGAGCGAAATTACGTTGAACCACAGCATGCCCGCGTTTAGACCGCCGCCAACGCCCGCGGTGAGCAAGCCGAGAGAGTTAGGTTTCACCCGCGCAGTGGTCGTCAGCTCGATCAACACGTTTCGGCTACCCGAAATGCGCAGCTGTTTCATCTCTTCAACCTGCGCCATGCCGTTTTTCAAGTACTTCTGTACCTCCTGGCTGAACGGATTATCCGTGATGGCCTGGTTGGTGATTCGGTAGCGTGCCGCCAACAACCCCAGCGCTTTCTCGGCATTGGCCTCACGCGCCGCCAACAACACCTGCTGACGCAGGCCATGACTGGCATCCCAGCGTGTTTGCCCACGCAGGCGCTTGAGCACCACGGTATTGACCGTTTGGGCGGTCAGGTCGGTGATGTCGGCCATGGCCGGGAAGCGACCGGCCAAGCCTTCGATCACGTCGTCGCTGGCGCCGAACAAACTGCCGATCGAGTCGGCCTTGTCCTTGAACGGGTTGAACGGTGCCAGGGCGGTGTACAGCGGGCTGTCGTGTTGGTCGAGCCATTGTTCCAGGCGCTTGAGGCGTCGATCCTGTTCCTCGGTGCCGGGTGTCGGCTGGCCCATTGGCTGAATCAGCAAGGCCAGTGAGATTTCCAGGCCACGGGCGGAGGCGCGTTCGTCGCGGTCGTAGCAGGCCAAGGCCGCCGCCAGGCTATAGGGGTTATCGATGTGTTGGGATTCGGCCGTTGCCAGCCAGGCGTCATGATCGTTGCTGGCTTGCAAGGCTTGATTGCGCAGGGCGGCAATGCGCCGTTCCAGCTCATCGCGCTCGGCGATGAAGCGCTGGTATTTGCCGACATCGAGGCGCTGTGCCAGGCGTGCGCCGCGGGGGGAATAGGCCTTGTGGGTGAGCGCCTGAAAATGCGACTCGGCCGGCGACAGGGCGGGGCCCCGGCGTTCCAGGCCAAGCCGGAACGCGGCCAGTTCCGGCGAGGGGGCGTCCGCCGGGTTCATGCTTTCCAGCGTCTTGTTCAGCAGCATGGCCACCAGGTTGCGATGGTGGAAGTCGCGGCTTTGCACGCTCAGCTGTTCGGCATCCAGCCGGTAGCACGCCGGTACGCGTTCCTGCTCGGGCGGTTGCGCGGGTTGGGTGTGTGCCAGTTGCTCGGCGGGCATCAGATCGCGCAGCTGATGTTGATAGGCCGAGACCGACAGGCTCAGGTCCAGGGCCATGCCTTCGGCGTCCGCGAGCGCGACCACCACCGGCACTTTCGGCTGGGTGTAGGGGTAGTGCCGCGCCATGGCGACGAGGTTGCCGATAGGCAGGGTTTCGCTGACCGGGTCGCTGCTCCAGGTCAGCGGCATGCGCCGCTCAGTTGGCTTGAAGTCTTCGACCCAGGTTTGCAGGGCGCTCACTGGCAACACATGGGGCTGGGTGGACGGGGCCTGGTTGCCGCTCACCAACTCGGCCATGTCCAGCTGGCGCATGTGCCGCTTGCGCAGGGCAGGCGAGCCGGTGATGCGGGCGGTCATGGCGTTGGTCCACAGGTGCGGGCTGTAGCCGATCCACACTTCCTTGGCGGTATCGGGGCAGGTATCGGCCCACACCCAGCCCAGGGTGCGGCTGGAGAGGTAGCGCTCACGCAGGTGGTAGTTCTCCAGCCCTTGGTAGCGCAGTTCCTTGTAAAGGCCTGCGCCGACGTACTCATGAATGACCAGCTTTTCGCCCAGCGGGCCTTTCATGAACACGTAGACATAGCCCTGACGCAGGGCGCGGAGGGTGTAGCCGGAGTGTTGCAGTGGGGCGAAGCCTTGTTCGAGGTTGAAGCCTGCGTCGGCATAGCGGTAGGCGGGGGAGTCGCCGGTACGCGGCACGATGGCATAGCGCACTGGCAGGACGGGATGCGTGCGCTACAGGCAGGGCCGGAGGTGGCGCTGCTGACGGAGGCATTGCTCATGAGAGTTCCTTGCTCAGAGAGCAGCCCTTTCAGACATTAGGCGTAGAGTGGCCTGCTCCAGTACAGAAAAGACTGAAAGATAATTGGCTGACGATTGTTGTGTAAGAAATTTCTTACTTGCTATTTTAAGTTGCAGGGATATGGATTTGCTGGGCGATAAGCGAAGTAGGATGCCTCGATTAATTATTTTTGGTCGAGGGTGAAAGTGTAATATTTTATGTGGGTTTATTCGTGCTTTAGTAACGTGGAAAGTTATAACTAAGTTTGTAGGAATTGCCTTACTTAAACCGTCCTCTATCTATTCAGTTTTTGCACTTGGCCATGACGACTTGGCAAGTTCTCGGTGTGCCTCCCGAGCGACTGGCATAGCGTATGCAGTTGTTCATCGACTTCTGACGGGCAATGCTGAGGGTATTGCCCCAGGCCAGGCCACCCTCGCCGGTCGTGGGGACGGCTTTGGCGAAGCAGTTGGAGCCCACCGTAGGTGTGGCGTAGCGGGGTTTGCTGGAGCAGCCAGCGGTGAGCGCCAGGCTGAGGGCTAGCAGGGTGTTCAGCACCCAGGACTCGATTGGGCGTATCGGTTGTCTGCGCATGTGTTCCCCTTGTCCGCTTGGCGGCAAATGCCTTGCAGGATATTTCATTCCAGCCAAACGGTGAACTATCGCGGCGTCAAGGGGCTCCTTTGCTAAGCGCACCCTGCGCTCAACTGATGGTACAAGCCCATCAGCCCCGGGTCACTGAATGAAAAGGAGGCACCGTGACCACATCTGACCAAACCTTCTACCGCTGTACACCCAGCCCGCTGCACGCCTTGTTGCTGGCCGGCAGTGTGCCGTTGTTTCTGGGTGCGCTACTGAGCGATATCGCCTACTACAACAGTTATCAAATCCAGTGGAGTAACTTCGCCGCCTGGCTGATCGCCGGTGCTTTGGTGTTCTGCGGGCTGGCACTGCTCTTCGCGTTGGCCAACCTGATCCGCGCCGAGCACAAGGGCGGGCGCGCAACGCTTTACTTCGCGCTGCTGCTGGTGACCTGGCTGCTTGGGCTGGTCAATGCGTTTGAGCATGCCAAGGATGCTTGGGCAGTGATGCCGTCGGGACTGGTGTTGTCGGTGATCGTAACCGTGCTTGCGGTAGCGGCTGCATGGACCGGTTTGAGTAATCTGCGTTCAGGGGGTGCGGCATGAAGCCTTTACATGCATTGACCCTGTTGAGCCTGACGCTGGCGCTTGGTGCCTGTGGTGGCGACGGTGAGCCGACCCAAGCCCACGGCCCAGACCCGAAGCTGCCGGAGCCGCAGCGCGGCTTGCTGCCGAGCATGAAGATTGCGCAGCCGGTTGCCTGGGGTGAACAGAAACCGACCGTGCCGGAGGGTTTCAGCGTCACGGCCATTGCCACTGACCTGAAGATTCCGCGGCAGAGCCTGGTGCTGCCCAATGGTGACATTCTGGTAGCCGAGGGCAGGGGTGGCAGTGCGGCCAAGCTCAAGCCCAAGGACGTGATTGCCAGCCAGATCAAGGCCAAGGGCAACACGCAGGTAAAGGGCGGCAACCGCCTTACCTTGCTGCGTGATGCCGACGGCGATGGCACCTATGAGGTGCAGACCGTGTTCGCGGAAAACCTCAACGCCCCCTACGGCTTGGCGTTTGCCGACGGCAAGCTGTATGTGGCCAACCAGGATGCGCTGGTGCGCTTCGACTACAAGGAAGGCCAGACCCAGGCCGAAGGCTCGCCCACCAAGGTCACCGACCTGCCGGCCGAGATCAACCACCACTGGACCAAGGCGCTGACCATCAGCCCGGATGGTCGTTACCTGTACGTGGGCATAGGCTCGAACAGCAATATCACCGAGCGCGGCCTGGAGGTCGAGATCGATCGGGCCATGGTCTGGCAGGTCGATGCCGAAACCGGTGCGCACCGGCCCTACGCCACCGGCCTGCGCAATCCGACGGCATTGACCATTCAGCCGCAGACCGGGCAGTTGTGGACGGTGGTCAACGAGCGGGATGAACTGGGCCCCGACCTGGTGCCGGATTACCTCACATCGGTGCGTGAGGGCGGCTTCTATGGTTGGCCTTACAGCTACTGGGGACAGAACGTGGATGACCGGGTGCGGCCGCAGAACCCAGGCAAGGTGGCAGCGGCGATCAAGCCGGATTACAGCCTGGGCTCGCATGTGGCTGCCCTGGGTGTCGACTTCTCGATACCGGCCATGGGGGATGGGTTTTCCGACGGTGTCTTCGTGGGCGAGCACGGCAGCTGGAACCGACCTGACCCGGTGGGCTACAAGGTGATTTTCGTGCCGTTCAGCAATGGCAAGCCTGCGGGAGAGCCGATCGACTTCGCCACGGGGTTCCGAGGTGAGGATGGCAAGACCCGTGGACGGCCGGTGGGGGTGACAGTGGACCCCCGTGGGGCGTTGATCATTGCCGATGATTTGGCGAATACGGTTTGGCGGGTGACGCGCAATCGCTGAATGAACTACCGGGGTTGCGCGATCCGCTGGGCTTGCGCGACAGCGTCTACACGGATCGCGCAGCGCTTCAGAAGCGGTAGTTGAAGCTGGCTTCCAGCGTCCGTGGTGCCCCTGGCGTAACCAGGTCCACCGAGCCGTGCGCCGAGGCATAGTAGTCACGGTCGAAGGCGTTCTTCAGGCGCAGCGCGGCATCCCACTGCGGCACGCTGTACAGCAGTGCGGCGTCGAAGGTGGTGTAGCCCGGCATCACCACTACGTTGTCGAGCGCGGTGTAGCGCTCGTCGACGTAGTTGGCACCGGCAGCCACGCGCCACTCTGGGGTCAGGGTGCGCACCAGCCAGATGTTGGCGCTGTTACGCGGCGTCAGCGTAGGGGTCTGGCCTTCATTGGCCACGCCATTGGTCTTGCTGTTCGACTTGGTGATCTCGGCATCCAGGTAGGCGTAACCGGCGTAGACTTGCCACTTGTCCGAGAGCTGCCCGCTGACGGTGGCTTCGAAACCATCGGTACGTTGCTCGCCCGCCAGTACAGTCAGGTTGGGGTTGGCCGGGTCGGCAGTCTTCATGTTGGTGCGCTCAAGGCGGAACACCGCAGCGGTCAGCGACAGGCGGCTGTCGAGCAGGTCCCATTTGGCGCCGATTTCATAGTTGGTGGTTTCTTCCGGCTCCAGATGCTGGTTGGTCGGGCTGACCGCGAACACTTCGCCCGAAGGCTGGTAGCTGCGGCTGACCGACACGTAGTAGGACTGGATGGTGTCCGGCTGATAGACCAGGCCGGCGCGCGGGCTCCAGGTCTTGTCGGTGCGGTCGAGGTCGACGTTCTGCACGCGGTCGTCGTCGTACTCCTGGCCGAAGATGTCATAACGCACACCCACCAGGGCCTTCCAGTGCTCGTTAAGCTCGATCATGTCCTGCAGGTACAAACCGGTGGTCTGCTGGAAGTTGGTGCCTTTGGACGACAGGTTGGCGGCATGGTCTGGCACCGGCACCAGGGCGTCGCGGTACACCGGCACCTGGGCCACATTGTTTTGGCTCAGCACGCGCTGGTACTTGTCCTGCAAGCCCACTTCCACGCCATACAGCAGGTTGTGCTGCATGCCGGCCACTTGCGCCTGCTGCTTGAGTTCGGTCTGGTTGAATACACCGTACTCGTCACGGGCAACGTTGCCACGGTTGAGCTTGACCAGCAATTCGCCGTTGGGCGCAGTGACGAAGCGTGTCGGGCTGCTGTCGGCCAGGGTGTTGTTGCGGTCCAGGTCGTAGCGGTAGTAACGGCTGGTGTTGGTCAGCGTGAAGCTGTCGTTGATGCGGTAGTCCAGGCTGGCGGTCAGCGAGAACACCTCGCTGCGGGCGTAGTCCTGGTCGGCATCGCCAGAGCCGAAGCGCTTGTCGCGATCGACATCCACCGGGCGGTTGCCCAGGGCCGGGATGCCGAAGTCGATCAGGCGCTTGTCGTACAGGTAGGTGGCGCCCAGGTTCAGTTCCAGGTCGTCCGAGAGGCGGAAGTAGGCCGACGGCGCGATGGCCTTGCGGTCGATATAGCCATCGTCGCGGAAGGTGTCGCTGTCTTCGAAGGCGCCGGTCACGCGGTAGGCCTGGTTGCTTTGCGGGTCGGCCCAACCGGTGTCGAACTGCGTGCGGCGTTTGCCTTCGCTGTCGAAGCTCATGCCCACTTCGCGCTTGGGCGTGAAGCTTGGCTTCTTGCTGATGCTGTTGATCAGCCCGCCCGAAGAACCACGGCCATACAGCACGGCGGCTGGGCCCTTGATCACCTCGACACGCTCGACGTTGGACAGGTCACGGAAGTACAGGGCATCGTCGCGCACGCCGTCGATGTACATGTCGCCAATGGCGCTGAAGCCGCGGATGGTCACCTGGTCGCGCTGGCCGTCGCCGTTGGACAGGCCGATGCCGGGCACGTTCTTCAGCACGTCCTCCATGGACTGCGCGCCCTGATCCTTGATTACGCTTTCGGGCACGACGTTGACGGTTTGCGGGATATCACGCAGCGGCGCGTCGATCTTCATGGCGCTGCGGCTTTCACTGGCCTTGTAGCTTTGCTGCTCGTAGGCGCTGGTGACGGCAGTGGCGGGCAGGGCGAGGCTACCCTGCGCTTGGGTTTGAACGGCAGCGTGAACAGCAGGCACAACCAGCAGGCCCAGCATGGAAATGGATGCTGGGGCAACAGACCTTTTTGCCATTACAGGTGACTCTTTGTTGTTTTCGAGGTCACGAATAGTAATGATTTGTAAATGTAAAGCAAGTGTAAAGAGTTCGCATTTGCTATTACAAGCGTGGGGTGGCGAGAAGGAGGCGAAACCGGTCGCAGCGGATGTGTGCGGGCAGGGTGGTGGGCAACGTCTATGCTTGTTGGCGCGTGAGCCTTTCGCGCCCTTTTTTGGTCTTGATCACATGGAAGCAGGCCTATGAACCCGATTCGTTCTCTCGCTCGTGCAGTTGCCTTGGCCACACTGGTTTCCGCTGCCAGCCTCACGGCACACGCTGCTGATATCCCGATTGCCAGCGAGGCACTGGAAAGCCACGTCACCACGCAAGTCACAGCCATCGACCTGGCCAACCGCCAGGTGACGGTGAAGGGCCCTGATAACAAGAAGGATGTGACGTTCCAGCTCACGGAAAAGGCCAAGGCCCTGCCTAATCTCAAAGTGGGCGACCAGGTCGATATCTTCGTCACCCGTGCCGTGGCTTATGTGCTCAACACCAATGTGGGTGGGGCGCCGAAGGCCAGTGAGGAGTCGGGGACCATTCGCGCCACTGCGCAAAACCCCAACCCGGGTGGCGAGGCATTCCGCCAGGTCAGGGTCACTTCGCAGATCAAGAAGATCGACCTCAAGCAGCATGAGGTGAGCCTGCTGCCACCAGAGGGCAAGCTGCAGGTCGTCAAGGTCGAGAACCCAGACCTGCAGGCGCGCATGAAGAACCTCAAGGTTGGCCAGACGGTCGACGCGATCTACACCGAAGTGCTGCGCATTGAAACCTCGCGCTGAGCATTCATCGAGGTAGGCTGCGGGTTGCCCGTGTATGTATCCGTCGTGATGCCTTGCATGACGGCGGATGGCGCACGAACAGCTGGATCACCCAATCCGGGCGGGTCTTGCTGGCGTCATTGAGCCAGTTGGCGACCGAGTCCTGAGCGTATTTGTCAGCTTCTGCCAGGCGCGGTACCAGCAGCGGCTCAGCCGCTTCAGGCGTTTGCTTGAGTGCGTTGATGTGCTCGCACCACACCCCACGTGGGCGTAGCACCTCGATGCAGAAGCGCCTTACCAGCGGGTTCAGGTCGCCGGCGTAAGGCCCGAGCAGTGCGAGGGCTGCGTCCAGTTCTTGGGCCAGGCGTGGGCGCAAGGCCATCCACGCCCACTCGCGTACGCCAAAATGCTCATCGCGAGCGAATCGCAACTGTGCCAGCAGTGCAGGCTCCAGCAGTTGCGTGCGCGATAAATGCGCTTGGGCGAAGGCCGCCCAGCTGCGCACGGTATCGGAAGCATGCGAGCTGCACTGCGCCAGCACTTGCTCGCGCATCGGCGAGGCGGCCTGCTCCAACCATTGCCCCAGCGCCAGCCCGATGGCTGCGATCTTCTTCGACAGGCCCAACGAGGCTGTGTCTTCAGCGCAGGCGGTCAAATCGTCGATGAGCGTGGCTGGCAGCAGGGTGGCCAACGAGCCGACCAGGGCTCTCTGGTCCACCGCCAGGCATTCGGCGAGGTTGCGGGTTGGTAACTGCCCTCGATCAAGCAGGGTTTTGCGTTCATCTGTCATCGAATGTGTTCCATCACATCAGCTTTAGGTTTGCTCGTAGCGAGGCCCTTGGGTGTCGCGACGGGATAGGAGCCTAGCTCAATAGGTAGAGAACGTATCTATTCATGCGCTTGGCGAATAGTGTGCGTGCATGTTTTCGATTTCCATAAGGTTGGGGAATTTTCGATCATGGCGTGAATATTGGTCAGCGATGAGGATTGCCATGTTCAGTAAAACCCTGTGTCTTCTGGTGCTTCCCTTTGCCCTGGCGTTGCTAGCCGGGGCAGTTTTGCCGTTCCAGGCCGCAGGTAATGCCGCCGTCGGCCGGGCGTTGGGGCACTGGCTGTGGGGGGCATTCACGTCGTTGACGGTGAGTTCGCTGGTGGTTGTCGCCGCGTTGTTGATCCTCAGAGTGCCAGTGCCAGACCTAGGCAAGGCCCTGCAGGGGCCATGGTGGCTTTGGGTCGGGGGAGTGCTGGGGGCGATGTATGTGGCCGGTGCCGCAGCACTTACTCCCAAACTGGGCGCGGCGGGGTTCCTGGTGCTGGTGGTGGCCGGGCAGATCATCACAGCGGTGCTCGCCGACCACTTCGGGGTAATGGGGCTGGGCGGTAAGCCGCTCAGCCTGGCCAGGGTAGCGGGTGTAGTGCTAATCCTGTGCGGTGTGCTGCTGGTGCAGGGTACATGGGCGCCGGCGCCATCGGCCGATTCCACGGTACCGGTGAAGCAGCAGGAAAACTGATCAGCGCCCTGGCTGGCTGCAGGCCCACACGGTTTCGCGCAGCCAGCGGTGCCCAGGGTCGCTGTCCTTGCGGCTGTGCCAGGCCTGCTGGTAGTCGAATGAGGGAATAGCCAGTGGCGGCGTGAACTGGCGCAGTGTCTTGTGTTGGCGTAACGACCCTACAGCGCGGCTGGCCACCGTCAGGATCAGATCGGTGCCAGCCAGCACTTCGACTGCCGCGCTCCAGTGTGGCAAGGCCAAGGCAATACGACGGCGCAGGCCTTGGGCGGCCAGTGCACGCTCGATTTCATCGAAGGCATCCGGGCGCATGGCCATCAACACATGGGGGCGTGCCAGCCAGTCTTCCAGGGCCAGATCACCGCGAGGGGGCAATACCTGGCGATCGGCAACACTGATGAAACGGTCGGCAAACAGGGGCTGGGCGGTGATGTCCTGGGGCAGGTCTGGGAACAGGCCCAGGGCCAGGTCCAGTTCGCCGTCGAGCAACTGGGCCAGCATCGTTTCGCGGCTGGCCTGGCTGATGGCCAGGTCCACCCCGGGTGCTACCTGGCGCAGATGGCGTAGCAGAGGCGGCAGGATAAGGCGCGAGGAATAGTCAGACAGTGACAGCCGGAAACGGCGCTGGGCCCTGGCGGGTTCGAACAACGGGGTAGCCAGCAGGCCGTTGAGGTTGCCCAGGGCATCTTGCAGGGGTTGGGCCAGTGACTGGGCGCGGGCGCTGAGGGCCATGCCGCCGCCTTGGCGTACCAGCAACGGGTCGTCGAAGTGTTTACGCAACTGCGCCAGGGCGTGGCTGACTGCCGGTTGACTGCGGTGTAGGCGCAGCGCGGCGCGGGTCACGTGCTTTTCGCTGAGCAGGGCGTGCAAGGCGAGCAGTAGGTTGAGGTCGATCTTGCGCAGCTCATCCATGGAGTGAATGATCCTGTAAGAATTCAAAGGCGTGAATCAGCTTAACAAATGATGTGGCCACATGGCCCCCACAAAGGGCTGCGCCGACCTGTCTAGCGTTATACTCCCCGTCCGTTTTACTGTTATCCGAGTATTCCGATGGGTCTTTCCGCAACTGCCACACCCGAACCGCGTCGCCTTGGCGCACCTATTATCGCCTTGGCCTTGCTGCTGGCTGGCGCCTGGTTCCTCAACTTCAATGCCGGCTTCAAGCAGGTTTTGTTGCTGGTGGTCGGCGCCGCGCTTGGTCTGACGCTGTATCACGCCGCCTTCGGTTTCACTTCGGCCTGGCGAGTGTTCATCAACGAGCGACGTGGCGCAGGCCTGCGCGCACAGATGGTCATGCTGACCTTGGCCGTGCTGCTGTTCTTCCCGGCGCTTTCGGCAAGTAGCCTGTTCGGTAACCCGGTCACCGGTCTGGTAGCCCCGGCGGGTGTCTCTGTGGTGTTCGGGGCGTTCATTTTCGGCATCGGCATGCAGCTGGGCGGCGGTTGCGCATCGGGCACGCTGTTCACTGTGGGTGGTGGTAATGCGCGCATGCTGGTAACCCTGCTGTTCTTCATCATCGGCTCGGTCAGCGCTACTCATCACGCTGATTGGTGGTTCGCCTTGCCGTCGTTCCCGGCCACCTCGATCGTGCAAGCTTGGGGGGTAGGGCCTGCGCTGTTGGTTAGCCTGGCGGTATTCGGGTTGATCGCCTGGGCCACCGTGGTGCTGGAAAAACGCCGGCATGGCGCGCTTGAGGCGCCGGTTGCCAGCGAACACCAGGGCCTGCGCCGCTTCCTGCGTGGTCCTTGGCCATTGCTGTGGGGCGCTGTCGCCCTGGCCTTGTTGAACTACGCGACCTTGGCGCTGGCGGGGCGGCCATGGGGCATTACCTCGGCGTTCGCCCTGTGGGGGGCCAAGGTGCTCAACGGGTTGGGCGTGGATGTCGGCAGTTGGGTGTTCTGGCAGGCTCCGGCCAATGCCAAGGCCTTGGCGGCGCCGTTGTGGCAGGACATCACCACAGTGATGGACCTGGGCATCGTGCTGGGGGCGTTGCTGGCGGCGGGCCTGGCCGGGCGCTTTGCGCCAAGCCTGAAGATCCCGCTGCCGTCGCTGGTGGCCGCAGTGATTGGCGGCCTGCTGCTGGGCTACGGTTCGCGCCTGGCGTACGGGTGCAACATCGGTGCGTATTTCAGCGGTATCGCCTCGGGCAGCGTGCATGGCTGGCTGTGGCTGGTGGCGGCCTATGCTGGCAACCTGGTCGGCGTGCGCCTGCGCCCGCTGTTTTTCGCTGGTGAGCGGCGCCCTGCGGTACTGGGCGGGTGCTGAAGCACTGATTTGATTGCTGCAAGGGGTGCAGAAATCATCTGCACCTCGCCTGATTGTTCAACGTTTCCTACCTGATTAGCCTGATTCGAACACTCATCCAGCAGGATTCGATCATGGTTACCCGCATCATTCTCAATGGCACCGGCACTGCCGATGTCATGCAGCTCGAACACATGGCGGCGCAAACTCCAGGGCCTGGGCAGGTCTGGTTGGAACAGACAGCCATGGGTGTGAACCCGCTGGACGTGTTGCAGCGCAAGGGTGGGGCAGGGCTGGCATTGCCGTCAGGCCTGGGGCTGGAAGGTGCAGGTAGGGTCACTGCCCTCGGCGATGGGGTTCGCAACGTGCAGGTCGGCGACCGGGTCGCCTATGCGATGGGGCCGGTCGGCGCTTATGCCAGCGGCCGGCTGTTCCCGGCCGAACGGCTGGTCAAGCTGCCGCCGCAGCTGGAGGACGAAGCCGCCGCAGCGGTGCTGTTCAAGGGCATTACGGCGCAATACTTGTTGAAAACCACCTTTGCCGTGGGGCCGGGTACACAAGTGCTGCTATACGGCGCAGCCGGTGCCTTGGGCCAGCTGATGGCACCTTGGGCGCGGCACCTGGGGGCGACGGTGATCGGCGTGGTGTCGCGCCCGCAAAGTGTGGCGAGGGCACAGGCAGCAGGCTGCCAGCATGTGCTGGTGTTCGACGCGGCAACCTTGGCCAGCCAGGTGCGCAAGCTGACCCAAGGGCAAGGGGTGGATGTGGTGTATGACTGCGTGGGCAAGGTGTCGCTGGAGGCTTCGCTGGACAGCCTGCGAGTGCGCGGCCTGTTGGTGTCGTTCGGTGGCACCTCCGGTGCACCGGCGGCTATCGAGGTGGCCACGCTCAATGCCAAGGGCTCGTTGTACCTGACCCGGCCGTCGTTAGCGGCCCACACCCGCACGGTCGAGGAGTACCAGCAGCGTGCGGCCGATGTGCTGACGGCCGTCGCCGAGGGTATCATCCAGCCTCGGGTGTGGCGTCGCTACCCGCTGGCTGACGCAGCCAAGGCCCACGGGGACCTGGAGCAAGGGCGGTCGGAGGGCGCGTTGGTACTGACTGCCTGATGCCCGATCCTTGACCCCACTGCCCTGAGCCGAGCCTTGCCATGGATGCCTTCGACAGCCGCCGCGCCGATGAACTTGCCACTTTGCTGGCCTTGCATGAGCAGGGCTCGTTTGCTGCTGCCGGGCGACAACTGGAGCGCCACCCCACGGTGCTGTCGAAACGCCTGAGCTCACTGGAAACGCGGCTGGGCATTCGCCTGGTGGAGCGCAGCACGCGGCAGTTGCGCTTTACCGATGAGGGACAGCGGCTGGTAGCCAAGGTACGCGAGGCAAGCCGGCTGATTGCCGAAGCGGAGCAGGAGGCTGCCGAAGGCGCTGCAACGGTGCGTGGGCGCCTGCGTCTGGCGTTACCGGCTGCCATGGGCAGGCGCTGGTTAAGCGGGATGCTTGCCGACTTTGTGCTGGCCTACCCGCAAGTGACGGTGGAGACCGAGTACGCCGACCGTTTCGTTGACCTGATCGGCGAGGGCTTCGACGCCGCGATTCGCATTGGTGAGCTAGCGGACAATCGACTGGTGGCGAGTAAATTATGCGATCACGTACGCATCCTGTGCGCATCGCCTCAGTACCTCGCTCGGCATGGGGTGCCTGCGGAGCCGGAACAATTGCCTGAGCATAATTGTTTAGGTTTCAGTGGTTTACGATCATTTCCTGAATGGCGCCTGAAGAGCGGCGCGCATCAGGTAAACGTCAAGGTTACCGGTAGCCTGCGCAGCAATGACAACGAAGCGCTGCTGGAGGCAGCGCGCCGCGGTGTAGGAATTTTGGCGGGTGGCGACTGGCTGATGGGCGAGGACCTGGCCAGCGGCAACCTAGTACGGGTGCTGCCGCAATGGCAATTGGACGTGGCGGCGGGCATCTACCTGGTGCGACCCACCGCACGCCTGAATACAGCGGCCCTGGGCGCCTTCAAGGCCTGGCTGGAGGACCGTTTCAAGGGCGGCGCCCCTTGGCGGCCCTGAAACGGTCTTTGTAGGCGCAGCACAAGGTTACGCCTACATGACTTTATGTTTACTTAATAACTTATTGATAAATAAGTAATTATCTTTTTGCTACAGCATGCTGAACACACTGCTCGTAGTAGGTCTGCTTGATCGCGGCAGGCTTGAGTCGCGAGCGGCTATTGTAGGTCTGCTCGGTAATGCCAAAGGCGGTCATGCGCATCCACGGTTTGGGGAATTTGCGTACCTGCAGCTTCTTGCGCGTGGCATACAGGGTTACCCCGGAAAGCTTGGCCTGCTGGGCCTCGGCGGCTATCTGCGCACCCCAGCCGCAGGTGTGGCGATCGTTCTGGCTCAGTGCGCGGGCCTGGGCGCTGAAAGCGAGCGTGGCCAGCAGGCAGCCGGCCATCGTTGCTAGAAGTACTCGCATGTTGCTGTCCTAAGCGTCTGAAAGGAAAAAGAGTTTGCCTTCACTTTCAGTGGCTGGGGGCCAGCAATTTGCCGTCAGAATATGGCCATGCGCAGCGGGCTGGCAGCAGGCTTGCGCAGGCTGATCCACGCCAGGCTGGCGACCCAGATCACCGACACACCATAGTTCAGGCGCTGATACAGGCCGAACAGCTGGCCGCTTTGGGCCGCCTGGCCCATCAGTATGACGGTGACGATCGCCAGCACTACACAGACCAGAGAAAACAGCGCAAATGCAGGCGAGCCAGCAATGCGGCTGCCCTGCCATGCCCAGAGGGCGCTGGCAACGGTCAGGGAGAGGAACATCAGCAAGCCGGACAGGTTATGCAGTTGCTGGGCGGTGGATGGCTGCGTCGGTGCGCAACCCTGATCGCAAGGGAACCACCCGGTTCCCAGGCTGCCGATGCCATGCAGCAACACCAGGCCGGCACTCAGCAGCGCCAGCTTCGAGCCACGCCAGCGTCGGGCGAGGCCCCAGGCAAACAGGCCGAACAACCCGGCCAAGGGAAAATTGTTGAGCAGTGGCGACCAGCTGTGGGTTGGCGAGCCTGTCGCACCCAGCTGGCTCATGGCCTGTTGCAGGTGGTCGTAGCCGGGGTACGCCAGGGCGGTGAGCCATACCCCTGCCAACAGCCAGAGGGGTATCAGCAGGCCGCTGCCGAGCAACAGGCGGTCGAGGGTTTTCATGCTGCGGTGTCCTTCCATGGATGAGTGAGCGTGAGGGCGCACAGTACAGGCTTGCGCGGGGCTTGAGCCAGTGCTTCTGTGGGTTTTTCCTGGGCTGGGGGCCTGCAAAGGTGAGCAATAAATACCGCACCGGGTGTATGTGATCGTACAACCGCTTGCGCTATGATGAGCGCTGTCTTTCAAGGTGAAATACAGGGCAATGACAGAGCAGCAGGTACAGGCAAGGACCCGGCGCAAGCCGCGCAGTCTGGCCCAGGAACTGGTCACAGTGCTGACCGAGCGCATTCGCAGTGGCCAGCTCAAGCGCGGCGACAAGCTGCCGACCGAATCGCAGATCATGGCCGAAGAGGGCGTCAGCCGCACCGTGGTGCGTGAGGCGATCTCGCGGCTGCAGGCTGCCGGGCAGGTAGAGACCCGTCATGGCATCGGCACCTTCGTGCTGGATGCACCGGCAACCGGGGGCTTTCGCATCGACCCGGCCACTGTGGTCACCCTGCGCGAAGTGCTGGCGGTGCTGGAGTTGCGCATTGCCCTGGAGATCGAGTCCGCTGGGCTGGCGGCGCAGCGGCGCAGTGATGAAGCGCTGGCTGGTATGCGGGCGGCGCTGGACGAACTCAACGAAGGGGCCGCCCATGCCACTGATGCGGTGTCGGCGGATTTCCAGTTCCACCTGCGCATCGCCCAGGCCAGCGGTAACCACTACTTCGCCGATATCATCAACCACCTGGGTACCAGCATCATTCCGCGCACCCGGCTGAATTCGGCGCGGCTGGCCCATGATGATCAGGCGCATTACATGAGCCGGTTGATGCATGAGCACGAGGCGATCTATGAAGCGATTGCCCGGCAGGACAGCGAAGGGGCGAAGATGGCCATGCGTATGCACCTGAGCAACAGCCGCGAGCGCTTGCGTCAGGCGCATGAGGCGGCTGAGGCACAAGGGGCCTGAGCCATTTGTCGCCGGTACAGCCAAAAGAAAGCCCCGCCATGTGCGGGGCTTTCTTGTTTCAGGCAACCCGTCAGATCACCTCCTCGCTCCATTGCCCGTTCACCAGCCGACGCAGCGCCAGCGGGTTGCCATCGCGCAGTGCTTCGGGCAGCAACGCCTGCGGATAGTTCTGGTAGCACACTGGGCGCAGGAAGCGGTCGATGGCCAAGGTGCCGACCGAGGTGCCACGCGCATCCGAGGTCGCAGGGTAAGGCCCGCCGTGAACCATGGCATCACACACTTCGACACCGGTCGGGTAGCCATTGATCAGGATCCGCCCGACTTTCTCCTCAAGCAGTGGCACCAACCAGGCGTAGGCCTCGAAATCTTCCGCTTCGCCGATCAGGGTAGCGGTCAACTGGCCACGCAGGCCGAGCAGGGCGGCGCGCAGTTGTTCGTCGTCCTGCACTGCTACGGCCACGGTGGTGGGGCCGAACACTTCTTCCTGCAGCAGCGGGTCAGACTGGACCAGCAGGCCTGCATCGGCCTTGAACAGCTGGGCGCGGGCCTGGCTGCCTTCCTGCTTCTGGCCGGCCAGGTGCTGGATTCCACTATGGGCATGCAGGTGCTCCAGGCCGCCAACGTAGCTGCGCAGGCCTCCCGCGTTGAGCATGGTTTGCCCGGCCTGTTGGTCCAGATGCTGGCCAAGGTCGGCCAGTAACTGGTTGTACTGCGGCGACTGCAGCCCGATCACCAGGCCCGGGTTGGTGCAGAACTGCCCGGCACCCATGCACACAGAGCCGGCCAGTTCGCGAGCAATGGCCTCGCCACGCTTGGCCAGGGCGCCCGGCAGGATGATGACCGGGTTGATGCTGGACATCTCGGCGAACACCGGGATTGGCTGCGGGCGCTCGGCGGCCATGCGGCACAGAGCGTCACCGCCTTTCAGCGAGCCGGTGAAGCCAACGGCCTGGATGGCTGGGTGCTTGACCAGCCACTCGCCCACGCCGCCTCCGAATACCATGTTGAACACGCCTTTGGGCATGCCGGTACGTTCGGCGGCGCGCACGATGGCGCAAGCAACCAGGTCGGCGGTGGCCATGTGGCCGCTGTGTGCCTTGAACACCACCGGGCAGCCGGCGGCCAGGGCTGCGGCGGTATCACCGCCAGCGGTGGAGAAGGCCAGCGGGAAGTTGCTGGCGCCAAACACAGCGACCGGGCCGACACCGATGCGCATCTGGCGCAGGTCTACGCGTGGCAGGGGTTGGCGTGCGGGCAGTGCCAGGTCGATGCGCGCGCCGAGGAAGTCGCCGCGACGCAGTACCTGGGCGAACAGGCGCATCTGCCCACTGGTGCGGCCGCGCTCGCCCTGGATACGGGCGGCGGGCAGGGCTGTTTCGCGGCAGACGATGGCGACGAAGGCATCGTCCAGTTCGTCCAGTTCGGCGGCGATGGCGTCGAGAAACTCGGCACGACGTGCCGGGGCCAGTTGGCGGAATTCGGCGAAGGCGGCGGCGGCGGCGCTGGCGGCCTGGTCCACTTCGGCCTCGGTAGCTTGGGCGAAGCTGAAGGGCAGGGCTTCGCCAGTGCTGGCGTCCAGGCTCTGCAGGCGCTGAGAACCAGCGGCACTGCGCTGACCGGCGATGAAGTTGTGGCCGAGGATTTCAGGCATGGGGTGCTCCTGTAGGTTGAAAGAAAATCTGGCGGGTTGTCGCATGATCTGTGGGAGCGGGCATGCCCGCTCCCACAGCATGCCCTCGGCATCAGGTAATCGGTGCCGGGTTGAACAGGGTGATGTCGTTGTGTAGCCGGTGCTGCTCGGCCCAGGTCTGCTTGCGGCCGCTGGCCACGTCCAGGTAGTAATGGAACAGTTCCCAGCCCAGCTCTTCGATGGTCGAACGGCCTGTGGCGATGCGCCCGGCGTCGATATCGATCAGGTCGGGCCAACGCTGGGCCAGTTCGGTGCGCGTGCACACCTTGACCACGGGTGCCATGGCCAGCCCGTAAGGGGTGCCTCGGCCTGTGGTGAACACATGCAGGTTCATGCCGGCGGCCAGTTGCAAAGTGCCGCAGACGAAGTCGCTGGCCGGGGTGGCGCAGAAGATCAGGCCCTTGCGCGTTACCCGCTCGCCTGGGCCAAGCACGCCCTGGATAGCGCCGCTGCCCGACTTGACGATCGACCCCAGGGATTTCTCGACGATATTGGACAGGCCACCTTTCTTGTTGCCCGGCGTCGTGTTGGCACTGCGGTCGGCGGCCCCTTGCTGCAGGTAGCGGTCGTACCAGTCCATTTCGCGCACCAGGGCATCGGCAACGTCCTGGTTTTGCGCGCGCGAGGTCAGCATGTAGATGGCGTCTCGTACCTCGGTCACTTCCGAGAACAGCACCGTAGCACCGGCACGTACCAGCAAGTCTGCGGCGTAGCCCAGCGCAGGGTTGGCGGTGATGCCCGAGAAGGCATCGCTGCCACCGCACTGCATGCCGAGGATCAACTCGCTGGCCGGTACGGTTTCGCGGCGGCGCTGGTCGAGCTTCTTGAGGCGGGTTTCGGCCAGCTCCATGATTTGCTCGATCATTTCCACAAAGCCCAGGCTGGCGTCCTGCAGGCGGTACAACCATGGCTCGCTGAGGTCTACCGACGGGTCGTTGTCGTGCATCACCTGGCCGGCCTGCAGCTTTTCGCAGCCGAGGCTGATGACCAATGCCTCGCCACCCAGGTTGGGGTTGCGGGCCAGGTTGCGCACGGTGCGGATCGGGATGTAGGCGTCGCGAGCGTTGATGGCCACGCCGCAGCCGTAGCTGTGGGTGATGGCTACCACGTCATCGACGTTGGGGTACTTGGGCAGCAGTTCGCTGCGAATGCGCTTGACCGCATGCTCCAGCACGCCGGTCACACACTGCACGGTGGTGGTGATGCCGAGGATGTTGCGGGTGCCAACGGTGCCGTCGGCATTGCGGTAGCCTTCGAACGTGAAGCCTTCGAGTGGCGGCAGCGGTTGTGGGACGGCGTCGCAGCGCGGCAAGCTGTCCAGTTCCGGGGCGGCCGGCATGGCCAGTTGGCTTTCCTGCACCCAACTGCCCTGGCGTAGGTCTTCCAGCGCGTAGCCGATGATTTGCCCGTAGCGGCGCACGGGCTCGCCTTTGGCGATGGCCTTGGTTGCGACCTTGTGGCTTTGTGGCACGCCTTCGACCAAGGTCAGGCCGTCGGCGAAGTGGGCGCCTTCGCCCAGGCCGCCGTCGTTGACCACCACCACGACGTTATCGTCGTCGTGCAGGCGGACGTAGCGCGGCGAGTCGGAATGTTCGATCAACTGCATGTTTGGGCCCTACTTGTCAGGTTCTCAGGCTTTTTGTACATCTGCCCGCACCGGTTGCCCCGGGGCGGGCGTGTTCACTCAGTGGCGCGAGCTGGCCAGTTCGCCATTGGCGGCAGGCTCAGCCTGTGGCTTTGGGGCGTCGTCGCGCAGTTCGATACGCTTGATTGGGCCGACGATCACCAGGTAGCTGAACACCGCCACCAGCGCGTTGGCGCCCACGTACACCAGCGCCCATTTGAACGAGCCGGTGGCGCTGATGATGTAGCCGATCACGATAGGGGTGGTGATCGAGGCGATGTTGCCGAAGGTGTTGAACAGGCCACCGGACAGCCCGGCGATCTGTTTCGGCGAGGTGTCTGCCACCACCGCCCAACCCAGCGCGCCAATGCCTTTGCCGAAGAACGCCAGGGTCATGAAGCCAACCACCATCCACTCGGCATCGACGTAGTTGCAGAACACCATGGTGGTCGACAGCAGCAGGCCGCAGACAATTGGCAGTTTGCGCGAGAAGGTCAGCGAGTTGCCACGGCGCAGCAGCCAGTCGGAGATCACGCCACCCAGCACGCCCCCAATGAAACCGCAGACCGCCGGCAGCGAGGCGATGAAGCCGGCCTTGAGAATGGTCATGCCACGTTCCTGCACCAGGTACACGGGGAACCAGGTAAGGAAGAAGTAGGTGATGGCGTTGATGCAATACTGGCCCAGGTACACGCCCAGCAGCATGCGGCTGGTCAGCAGTTGCTTGATGTAGCCCCATTTCGGGCCGTCGTTGCCGCGCTTCTGGTCCATGTCCACCAGGCCGCCGTTCTGCTCGATGTGCTCAAGCTCGCTTTGGCTGATGCGTGGGTGTTGGCGCGGGTTGTGGATGGTTTTCAGCCACACCATGGAGAACACGATGCCCAGTGCACCCATGACGACAAACACGTGCTCCCAGCCGAAGCTGAACACGATCCAGCCCATTATCGGGGCGAACAGCGCCGTGGCGAAGTACTGCGCCGAGTTGAAGATGGCTGAGGCAGTGCCGCGCTCCTGAGTCGGAAACCAGGCGGCGACGATGCGAGCGTTGCCCGGGAACGACGGGGCTTCGGCGAAGCCAACCAGAAAGCGCAAGGTGAAGAGGGTGACAACCGCCCAGGCAACCGGCAGGCCACCGACAAAACCCTGCAACAGGGTGAACAGCGACCAGGTGAAGATGCTGAAGGCGTAGACGTTCTTGGAACCGAAGCGATCGAGCAGCCAGCCACCAGGAATCTGGCCAGCCACGTAAGCCCATCCGAAGGCGGAGAAGATATAACCGAGGGTTACGGCGTCAATGCCGAGGTCTTTCTGCAGGCTGGAGCCTGCGATGGCGATGGTAGCGCGGTCGGCATAGTTGATCGTGGTCACCAGAAAAAGCATGAACAGGATCAGGTAGCGCACATGCGTCTTTTTAGTCGCTTGCATGCTGGCAATACTCCCACTAGTTATTTTTGTGCGGGCTTACGAATTGTAACCGGAGTGGGGCTGGCCCACTCCGGGCGCGGCATCTGGCAGGCCGCGGGCAGGGCTTACTGCGGGCCCATCTTGTCCATCAGCGCGGCGAGCATCTCGTACTCTTCTGCGGTGAGGTCGGTCAGCGGGGTGCGCACGGGGCCTGCGTCGTAACCGGCAATTTTGGCGCCGGCCTTGACGATGCTCACGGCGTAGCCGGCTTTGCGGTTGCGAATGTCCAGGTACGGCAGGAAGAAATCGTCGATCAGCTTGGCCACGGCAGCGTGGTCGTCACGGGCGATGGCGCTGTAGAAGTCCATGGCGGTCTTCGGCACGAAGTTGAACACCGCGGAGGAGTACACCGGCACGCCCAGGGCCTTGTAGGCAGCAGCATACACTTCGGCGGTCGGCAGGCCACCCAGGTAGCTGAAACGTTCGCCCAGGCGGCGACGGATCGACACCATCAGCTCGATATCACCCAGGCCATCCTTGTAGCCGATCAGGTTCGGGCAGCGCTCGGCCA
The DNA here is from genome assembly GCF_001320565.1 of Pseudomonas sp. NBRC 111132. NCBI lineage: Bacteria > Pseudomonadati > Pseudomonadota > Gammaproteobacteria > Pseudomonadales > Pseudomonadaceae > Pseudomonas > Pseudomonas sp. NBRC 111132. The sequence goes on along the minus strand of NZ_BCBI01000043.1, from coordinate 439 downwards.
GTTTTTCCAGCAGGTCGGCGTTCAGGCGGCAGACGTTGCGGTTGTACACCACCACGCCGATGTTCACCGATTTGCACACCGCTTCGACGTGTGCGGCGACGCCGTCCTGGCTGGCTTCGGTCAGGTAATGCGGCAGCAGCAACAGGCCCTTGGCACCCAGGCGCTCGGCTTCTTGTGCGTATTCGATGGCCTGACGGGTGGACCCACCAACACCCGCGAGGATAGGAACCGAGGTGGCGCAGGTATCGACGGCGGTCTTGATCACCTGGCTGTATTCGCTGGCGGCCAAGGAGAAGAACTCACCGGTGCCGCCAGCGGCGAACAGGGCGCTGGCGCCATACGGGGCCAGCCACTCCAGGCGCTTGATGTAGCCAGCCGGGTTGAAGTCGCCCTGGGCGTTGAAGTCGGTGACCGGGAAAGACAGCAGGCCGTGGGAGAG
>NZ_BCBI01000042.1:0-54143 GCF_001320565.1 Pseudomonas sp. NBRC 111132 | reverse complement strand
CGGCAAAGGTGTCAGCGCAAATAGTCCTGGACCCACTTCACCCAACAATCGGCGCCCACCTTCACCAACGCATCGTTGAAATCATAATGAGGGTTGTGCACCGAGCAACCATGAAACTCGCCGGTGCCATTACCCAGCATGAAGTAGCAGCCAGGCCGTGCCTGCAGCATGTAGGCGAAGTCTTCGGTGCCCATGACCTTCTTCGGCATTTTGTCCAGCAACGCGCCTTCAACGAACAACGGCCGCAGGCTTTCACGCAACAACGCGCTTTCGTGATCGCTGTTGCACAATGCCGGCGCCAGTTGGGTGAATTGCACCTCGATCTCCACGCCAAAGCTTGCGGCGTGCCCCTTGGCCAGGGCGTCAATGCGGCTGTTGATCTTCTGCTGCGTCTCGGCCGTGTCGGTGCGCACACTCAGCAGCATGCAGGCCTCATCGGGGATGATGTTGTAAACGGTGCCAGCCTGGATCATGCCGATGCTGATGACCGCATACTCTTCCACGCTCAGGTTGCGCGACTTGATGGTCTGGATGCCACTGATCAGGCTGTTCAACGCCATCACCGGGTCTACCGACAGCTCCGGCATCGCACCATGCCCGCCTTTGCCGGTGATTCGAATGCTGACACGCTCGGACGACGCCATGGTTGGCCCCGCCTGCACCACGCAAGTACCCACCGGCATGCCGGGCATGTTGTGCAGCGCATATACCGAGTCACACGGGAAGCGCTCGAACAGGCCGTCGTCGATCATCGCCTTGGCGCCGGCCAGCCCTTCTTCATCCGGCTGGAAGATCACGTTAAGCGTGCCGTTGAAGTTGCGCGTTGCCGCCAGCTGGGCAGCGGCTGCCAGCAGGATCGCGGTATGCCCATCATGGCCGCAGGCATGCATACGCCCAGGAATTTTGCTGGCATGCGCAAAGGGATTCTTTTCGCTCATGGGCAATGCGTCCATGTCTGCCCGCAGGCCCACACTGCGCGGGCTGTCGCCAACCTTGAGCACCCCGACCACACCATGCCCGCCCACATTGCGATGCACTACATAGCCCAAGGCCTGCAGCTTGTCGGCCACCAGTGCCGCCGTATCGGGGGTGTCGCCACCAAGCTCCGGCGCGGCGTGGATCTGCCGGCGAAGCATGACGAACTCGTCCAGCGCTGCTGCCGAGTGCCGGGGTTGATTGCTGTGCAAAATACCCATATCACGCGCATCCTTTGTTTTCGGGGAAGTTTTTGAGGCAGGCCAGGCTGACGACACCGCCGGCCAGCAGGAAATAGGCAGGTGCCAACGGCGTGCCCAGCGCGGCAATCAGCCAGGTGGCCACCAACGGAGAAAAGCCGCCGAACAACGTCACCCCCAGGCTGTAGCTGACCGAAGTACCGAAGGAGCGACTGGCCTTCGGGAAGCCCTCCATGATCAGCGCAAAGAACGCACCGGCACCGATACAGGTCGGCAGGATCAGAATTGCCACACACATCATGGCCAGGCCCATGTGCTGCACATGCCCCAAGAGGTAGAACACCGGCAAGGTCAACACCACTGGCGCGGCAACCGTCCACACCAGCAGGCGCTTTCTGAGCTGGTATTTATCGGCGAACTTGCCCGCCAACGGGCAGATGACCGCCATGCAACCGCTACTGATACAGGCAATCGCCATCGCGCTGCCCGCCGGATAATGCAAGGCCGTGGTCAAGTAGGTAGGCATGTAGAACACGAACAGGTACATGCCAATGGTCGAACTGGCCATCAGGCCGATGCCCAGCGCGATGCGCTTGAGCAGGTCGCCGTCCAGCCTCTTCTCCCCTTCGCGCGCCGGCGCGGCCTCGTGGGTTTCCGGCAAACGCGTGCGAATGTACCAACCGACCGGCCCGATCAGCAGGCCGAAAATGAACGGTATCCGCCACCCCCAGCTTTCGAGCGCAGCGGGGTCGAGCAATTGGCTGAGGGCCAGGCCAAAGCCGGCCCCGACCAACGCGGCATAGCCTTGGCTGGCGGCCTGCCAGCTCACGCTCTGGCAGCGGTTGCCAACCGCACTGGACTCCATCAGGAACACCGACGCGGTACCGATCTCCCCACCCGCCGACATCCCCTGGATGAGCCGGCCGGTTACCAGCAGCAGCGTGGCGAAAATACCGATCTGCGAATACGTGGGGGCAAAGGCAATCAATGCGGTGCCCAGGGTCATCAGCCCGATGGTCAGGCTCAATGCCGCTTTGCGCCCATGCCGGTCGGCATAGCGACCGATGACCATCGCCCCGACCGGGCGCATCAGGAAACCGACGCCAAACGTGGCTAGCGACATCAACAACGAAGCCATCGCCGAGTCGGAGGGGAAGAAATGCTTGCCGATCAATACAGCAAAGAAGCTGTAGATCGTGAAGTCGTACATTTCCAGCGCATTGCCCAACGAGCAGGCGATCAAGGTTTTGCGTGAAGACGATGCCTGCGCGGCAGAATGCGCGCCCTTGTGCAAGCTTGGCGATGCGGGTAGCGGTCTGGTCATTGTTATCTCCGTTGGCAAATCGCGGCGTGCAGCGAATATCAGCCAATCGGGCACTCAACACACTTGCAGTTTCGGCATGTGGCTAACCAATGGTTAATTGCCTGGCGCGGCCGTTGGCTAAATTGCCCTGAGCTGGCGCACAGTTCGCCCTCACTCCGCGCGCTGCCCCAACAAGGCTCACCGAGCAGCGACCTTGGGGCGGCCTTGCAGCCTGTTCCACGCCTGTCTAATGCGCGTGCTAGCGCCAATCCTCGCGCTGCGCCGACCTTTGATTAACCAAACGGCATGACCTGGCTGAATAAGCAATCACGCTGCAACCTGTTGTTCACCGAGGCTACAGCCACCACATCACCGTGCTGGCCTGGAGTCGTGAATGAACACTCGCACTACGTCGTTGCTGTTGATGATCCAAGGGGCCTGCCTGGCCGCGCAGGCACAGGCAGAGGGCTTTCCGACGCTCGCTCGGATTGCGCCGGGTTTTGGGTATTACGGGGTGGATCAAGGTTTCGATGACAAACTCAAGGTCCACGGCACCGTGGATGCGTTCGCCAGCTATCACGATTCACAGCACCACTCGGGCTTCAAGCTGGCCGGTGGCGGTGCCTGGACCAACAAGCTCGGGCTGTATGCACGCAAGGGGCTGACCCCCGAGACCGTCGTGGAACTTGACGTCGAGGAAGGCTTCAACGTCAATGGCAAGGCCCTGGAGGGCACCTGGGACACCCTCGGTACCCTGCGCCTGGCGACCGTTGCCCTGCGCTCGCGCACCTTGGGCAAACTCGAATTCGGCAAGACCTACAGCATGGGCACCCCCACCTACGCCGACCCGTTCCTGGCCACCTATGGCTCGCCCTACACCTACCTGGCGTTGCCCGCCGCCGGCAAGGGCGCCTTCTACCTGGACCTGCGCCCCAAGCACACCCTGGCCTACACGAGCCCTACCCTCAGCGGCTTCAGCCTCGGTACCGCACTGAGTTTCGGCTTCGACGATGCCGCCAGCCAAGGGCGCACCGTGCGCGGCGGCGGTGCCAGGTTGCAATACCGCAACAGCCGGGTGATGCTGCTGGCCTCGTACAACCTGTACTACAGCGACCCCTGGGATGACGGTGGCGTTTCTCGCCAGACCGCCAACTATTACAAAAGCCTGTCAGCGTTCTACGATTTCGGTCCGCTGGCCACCAGCTTGACCTGGCAGCGCCAGGACGTGGACCAGGCCGGCACGCCCAGCACCACGCTGTACACTTTCGGCGTGATGGCGCCAGTCGGCGAGCGGGATGTGCTGCGCCTGGCGGTGATGCAGCGCCAGGTCACCGCCCATGACAAGGACGCATGGGGGGCGATGGTCGGCTATGACCACTTCATCACCCTGCGCTGGGCCGTGTACGGGCGGCTCGGCATGATCGGCAACCAGCGCGCGTCATCGGTCACCTACGCAGGCACCCCGGTGGATCAGGTGGGTGACAACCCAAGCAACGTGTCGCTAGGCATGTACTACCACTTCTGACGCCACTGGACGGGTTTGCCTGAGCACCTGCCCGCGCAAGCTATGGAACAGCTCCTGGGCAGGCGCCGTGAGGCTGTGGCGGTCAATGCAGACCAGGTTGATGGGGTAATCGGGAATCAGCTCTTGCACCGGCATTGCCACGTACTCGCAATCGACGCCGAAGGTGAACCCCTGGTCCACCGCCAGCTGGCTGATGGTCATCAACGATTCGGTGTTCTTCAGCAGCTTGAGCGCCATCATCACCGAGGTGCATTCGACGGTGTTCTGCGGTACCCGCAGGCCGTTGGCTTCGAACAGCTGATGGAACTGGGAAGCCTGGTCGGACAGCTCGTCCAGGCTGATCCAGTGGGCATACTGCAAGGTGCGCAGTGACTGGGTGAACTTTTGCTGGTTAGAGGCATGGCAGATCACCCTGCCCTTGATACTGCCCAGTGCCTCCCAATCCAGGCTAAGCCGGCTCAGGGGTTGCTGCGAGGTAATGGCAAAGTCCAGGCTACCGTCGCGCAAACGCTGCAGGATCTGGCTGGGGCGCAAGTCGGTGATGGTGATCTTTACCCGAGGGTACTTGCGCCTGAACGCCAGGATACTTTCGTCGACCCCATCCAGCATTGCCGTCAGCGATGTCACCCCGATCGACACCGCCCCCAGCGCCGCATCCTGAATGCTCGCCGCTTCGATCTGCAGGCGGCGGATGCTTTCCACCACGAGGTTGGCATGGCGGATGACACGCTTGCCTTCTTCGGTAAGCGCCATGCCTTTGTGAGAACGCTGCAACAGGATGAAGCCCACCTCCCGCTCCAGTTCCTTGATCGAACGGCTCAGCGCAGGCTGAGTAATGTGCATCAGCTTGGAAGCTTCAAGGATGCTGCCTGCGTTATGGATGGCGACCAGCGCCCTGAGTTGGTGAAGTTTCAACCGTCTTTACCTTGTTGTTAGCGGGCGGTTTGAAATGTTCCTTGGCGGCCCCGACAGCCTATGCCGGCAAGGCCTGAAGCGTGAAACTAGCGCAGCGCAGCCAGCATGCTGGCGGCATCACTGACTTCGAACTTGCCGGGGGCTTCCACCGCGATGTGCTTGACCACCAGGTCGTCGACCAACATGGCATAGCGCTGTGAACGACGCCCCATACCGCGCGCCGAAAGGTCCTGGATCAGGCCCAGCGCCTCGCTGAATTCGCCATTGCCATCGCCGATCATCTTGACCGCGTCACCCACCTGCAGGCTATTGCCCCAGGCATTCATGACAAAGGCATCGTTCACCGAGACACAGAGAATTTCGTCGATGCCAGCCGCGAACAGCGCAGGTGCTTCAGCGACATAACCGGGAACATGACGTTCAGAACAGGTCGGTGTGAACGCGCCCGGCAATGCGAAGATCAGTACCTTTTTCTGCTTGCAACGCTCGCGAATGGAAAAGGCATTCGGGCCGATCGCGCAGGCGCCTGCGTCAGTGTTGTATTGGTAAAGGGTAACGTCGGGCAGTTGATCGCCAATTTTGATCATCGCTGTTTCCTGATTAGGGTGATGGCCGAGCGGGATATGATGCCGCAGTGCGCCACGCCAGGTACACAGTGCTTGCGCCAACGCCCGCCAGTTAACCCGCTGCTCAGGGGAACAGTATCGCCTGAGCATGATCGATGGCAGGAACCGACACCTGACCGCGCTGCGCGACCAGCCATTCGCGCATGCGCTCGGTATCGAAGATCTGCCCCTCTTCCATCATGACCAGAATGAGCGCCTGGGACATTCGGTAACATCCGCATCGGGAACAACACCGCTCTTCCCACCCGTGGGCACACTCGACGGATTCCGCCTGCCCTGCGCAGATCAGACAACTCATGTAAGCCCCCTTTTGTTCTTCATCCATGGAGGGTGGTTGATAAGCCTGGATAATCGTATGGCTTGCGATTGGCATGAGATATTCATGCCAACTGTAAATCCCTCCAATGTGTGTGACAACTTCTGTGGCCCTATCACGCACAGCCGCCTGGCCCAAAAACCGCCTCATCAACCCTGCAAGCAGTGCCCTTGCTGGACAATTCGGTCCTCAGCCCTGACACCCAACAGGCCGAATCGTAGAACGCATCATGAACAGCACTAAAAAATCTGTGAAATATCTTCAATACCCTTCATGCAAGGGGGCTGCCTAAAATACGTCTTAATCAAGGACAACATTAAGACGCCTGAGTGAAGGCCCCGGGAAATGACCGAGTCGATCGACCTCAGGCAACAGGACAGCGCCCAAGATGAATATTGAACCTGAATTTACCGTCAAACGCATCGCCTTCGACGAACATTATCACCCTGCCGAAAACACCCGCATCACGACCAACTTCGCCAATTTGGCGCGGGGTGCGAACCGCCAGGAAAACCTGCGCAACACGTTGGCCATGATTGACAACCGTTTCAATGCACTGGCGCATTGGGATAACCCTGAAAGTAATCGATATCACGTCGAACTGGAAATCATATCGGTCGAAATGAACATTGAAGCCGAGCGGCACGGCCATGCACTGCCGTTGATCGAAATATTGAAAACTCATATTGTCGACCGCAAAACCAACACCCGCCTGGCGGGCATGGTAGGTAACAACTTTTCCTCGTACGTGCGTGACTACGACTTCAGCGTGCTGCTGCTCGAACACAACAAGCATCGGCCAGCCTTCAGCACGCCTGACAACTTTGGCGAACTGCATGGCAACCTGTTCAAGTGCTTCGTCAACTCGCAAACCTACAAGGAGCACTTCAACAAACCACCGGTTATCTGCCTGAGCGTCTCGAGCAGCAAAACGTACCATCGGACCGAAAACCAGCACCCCGTGCTGGGTATCGAGTATCAGCAGGATGAATACTCCCTGACGGATGAGTACTTCAACAAGATGGGCTTGAAGGTGCGCTATTTCATGCCGCCGAACAGTGTCGCGCCGTTGGCGTTCTATTTTGCCGGTGACTTGCTGGCTGACTACACCAACCTTGAGTTGATCAGCACCATCAGCACCATGGACACCTTCCAGAAGATCTACCGACCCGAGATCTACAACGCCAACTCCGCTGCGGGCCATGCCTACCAGCCCAGCCTGAAGCACCAGGACTACTCGCTTACGCGCATTGTCTACGACCGGGAAGAGCGCGGTCGCCTGGCGATCGAGCAGGGCAAATTTGCCGAAGCGCAATTTGTCAAACCCTACCAGGCCACGCTGGAACAATGGTCCGCGCAATACGCCCGTTGATTAATTCAAAGTACAAGGTCACTGTTCATGAACACATTGCTCCCCACTTCCACTGCCGGCAGCCTGCCTAAACCCTCCTGGCTGGCCCAACCCGAAACCCTCTGGTCACCCTGGAAGTTGCAAGACGAACAACTGAGCGAAGGCAAGCAGGATGCCTTGCGCCTGGCGTTGCAAGAACAACAACACGCCGGTATCGACATCGTCAGTGATGGTGAGCAAACCCGTCAGCACTTTGTCACCACGTTTATCGAGCACCTCAGTGGTGTTGATTTCGAGCAACGTGAAACCGTTAGAATCCGTGATCGCTACGATGCGAGCGTTCCTACAGTGGTGGGTGCAGTGGCTCGGCAAAAACCGGTTTTTGTCGACGATGCCAAGTTCTTGCGCCAGCAAACCACACAGCCGATAAAGTGGGCGCTGCCCGGCCCCATGACCATGATCGATACGCTGTATGACAGCCATTATAAAAGCCGTGAGAAGCTGGCCTGGGAGTTCGCCAAGATTCTCAACCAGGAAGCCAGGGAACTGGAGGCCGCGGGCGTTGACATCATCCAGTTCGACGAACCCGCCTTCAATGTTTTCTTTGACGACGTGAATGAGTGGGGCGTGGCCGCATTGGAAAGGGCCATTGAAGGCCTGAAGTGCGAAACGGCCGTTCATATCTGCTATGGCTATGGCATCAAAGCCAATACCGACTGGAAAAAGACCTTGGGCGCCGAATGGCGGCAATATGAACAAGCCTTCCCCAAGCTGCAACAGTCCAGCCTCGATATCATTTCGCTGGAGTGCCATAACTCGCATGTGCCGATGGACCTGATCGAGCTGATTCGCGGGAAGAAAGTCATGGTCGGTGCCATTGATGTGGCCACCCCTACCATTGAAACACCCGAGCAGGTCGCTGCCACCCTGCGCAAGGCACTGCAGTTCGTCGACGCCGACAAGCTCTACCCTTGCACCAACTGCGGCATGGCGCCGCTACCGCGCCAGGTTGCCAGCGGCAAGCTCAAAGCGTTGAGTGCAGGCGCGGCCATCGTCCGCCAGGAACTCGCTAACGCACGCTGAAGCAAACGCAGCCACAGGACCTACTATGTTGCTTACCGGTAAGGCTATCGAACCGTCGGCTTTTCGCCAGGCACTCGGGCACTACGCATCTGGCATCACGGTGATTTCATCGCACCATGACGGTGAGCCGATCGGCTTCACCTGCCAGTCGTTCTACAGCGTGTCGATGAGCCCGCCGCTGGTGTCATTCAGTGTGATGTCCAGTTCGGCCAGCTACCCAAGAATTCGCCAGGCTGGCCGCTTCATGGTCAATATCCTGTCGGGTGAACAGGCCGGCATTTCCAACCGGTTTGCACAGCGAGGCGCCGACAAGTGGCACGGCGTCCAATGGCAGGTGTCGCCGCTGGGTAACCCGATCATTGCCGGCTGCCTGCACTGGCTCGATTGCGAAATTCACGCCGAGCACACCGCCGGGGATCACCTGATCGTGATTGGCGAAGTAAAAGCGCTGAACCTGCAGGCAGGTGCTGCTGCGCAGCCGCTGCTGTATTTCAAGGGGCAATATTGCAACCTCGCCGCGCACCACGCGGCTTGAGCCTCAGCCCTACTCACGGAAACCCACTGAAAGGGATTGTCAGGACCACTCGATAATGAGGAAAACCCACCTCTAGCGAGTGGATCCGTAATTTACCCATGATCGATTTACGCCACCTGCGAACCCTCCACGCGCTGCGTGAAACCGACAGCCTGCACGAGGCCGCCGAGCGCCTGCACCTGACCCAATCAGCCCTGTCGCACCAGTTCCGCGATATGGAGGAGCGCATCGGCATGCCGTTGTTCGTGCGTAAATCCAGGCCGGTGCGCTTCACCAGTGCCGGGCTGAAGCTGCTGCAGCTGGCCGATCAGGTACTGCCGCAGATCCGCAGCACCGAACGGGACCTGGGCAAACTGGCCGGGGGCTCCGCCGGGCGCTTGCACATCGCCATCGAATGCCACAGCTGCTACCAGTGGCTGATGCCTTCGGTGGATGAGTTCCGTGGCGCCTGGCCAGAGGTAGAGCTGGACCTCGCCTCCGGTTTTTCCTTCGCGCCGCTGCCGGCCCTGGAGCGCGGGGACCTGGACCTGGTGGTGACCTCCGACCCGGTGACCCTGCCGGGTATCAGCTACGTGCCGTTGTTCGGCTACGAGGCGCTGCTGGCCATCGACAACCATCACGCCCTGCGCCACAAGCCTTACCTTGAGCCCGCCGATATTGCCAGCCAGACTCTGATCACCTACCCGATCGAACGCAGCCGCCTGGACATCTTCACCCGCTTCCTCGACCCCGCCGACGTCGAACCCGCACAGGTGCGCACCTCTGAACTGACCGTGATGATGATGCAACTGGTGGCCTCCGGGCGCGGCGTTTGCTGCCTGCCCAACTGGGCAGTGCATGAGTACAGCTCACGCGGCTATGTCACCGCCAAGCGCCTCGGCGAACACGGCTTGCAGGCAAACCTCTACGCAGCGCTGCGCAGCGACATGCTGGAAGTACCCTACGTGAGTGATTTTCTGCTCACGGCCAAGGACATCTCCTTCACCACGCTGGCGGGTGTCAGCGTGGCTTCAGGCCCGGTCCTCTGAAAGAAAGTTGGGCAGCCGTTTCATCCCCCGCTGCCCAACCCACGCTTACACAGCCTGCGCCTGTCGGTCCGCATGGTAGGACGAGCGCACCAATGGCCCGGAAGCTACATTCCTGAAACCCATCGCCAACGCTTGCTCGGCAAACCAGGCGAACGTGTCCGGGTGGACGAAGCGCTGCACCGGCAAATGACTGCGCGAAGGTTGCAGGTACTGCCCCAAGGTCAACATGTCGACCTGATGCTCGCGCAGGCGCTGCATCACTTCGAGCACTTCGGCATCGGTTTCGCCCAGGCCAAGCATAAGCCCTGACTTGGTCGGCACCGTGGGTACACGTTGCTTGAAGCGCTCCAGCAGGTCCAGCGACCACTCGAAGTCCGAGCCCGGACGTGCCGCCTTGTACAAGCGTGGCACGGTCTCGAGGTTGTGGTTGAACACATCCGGTGGTTGCTGCTCGGTGATCGCCAGCGCCACGTCCATGCGCCCACGGTAATCCGGCACCAGGGTTTCCAGTTGGATGCCCGGCGACAATGCGCGGATCTCGCGCAGGCAATCGACAAAGTGCTGGGCACCACCGTCACGCAGGTCGTCGCGGTCTACCGAGGTGATGACCACGTATTTCAAGCGCAGGTCAGCAATGGCGATGGCCAGGTTCTTCGGCTCGTCGACGTCGAGCGGCTTGGGCCGACCATGGCCGACATCGCAGAACGGACAACGCCGGGTGCAGATGTCGCCCATGATCATGAACGTCGCCGTACCGCCAGAAAAGCACTCGCCCAGGTTCGGGCAGGCGGCTTCCTCGCACACACTGTGCAACTTGTGCTTGCGCAGCAGGGCCTTGACCCGCGCCACCTCCGGTGTAGTGGGAATCGCCACGCGGATCCAGTCGGGTTTGCGGGGTACATCTTCGGTGGGGAGGATTTTCACCGGGATACGCGCCACTTTCTCGGCACCGCGCAGTTTCACCCCGGCCTGCAGCGGCTGGGGACGCGGTGGGCTGTGTTGCAGTTGTTCGGTTGACATGGCTGGCTCCTGGCCTGCGATTCAGGTGTTGGGCTCAGGCCGGATAAACCGGGAACAACTTGCACAGTTCGCCCACCTGCCCCGCCACATGGGCCTCGACATCGGCATCACCAAGGTGGTCGAGGATGTCGCAGATCCAGGTCGCCAGGGCCCGGCATTCCGCTTCCTTGAAACCACGGGTCGTTACCGCCGGGGTGCCAATGCGCAGGCCCGACGTCACGAACGGCGACTGTGGGTCATTAGGCACGGCGTTCTTGTTCACCGTGATGTGCGCCCGGCCCAGCGCGGCGTCGGCGTCCTTGCCGGTGATGCCCTGGCGGATCAGGCTAAGCAGGAACAGGTGGTTGTCGGTGCCCCCGGAAACCACGTCGAAGCCCCGCTGCATGAAGACTTGCGCCATGGCCTGTGCGTTGTTGACGACCTGGCGCTGGTAGTCCTTGAAACCAGGTTCCAGGGCTTCCTTGAAGCACACCGCCTTGGCTGCGATCACATGCATCAGCGGCCCACCCTGCCCGCCTGGGAACACCGCCGAATTGAGCTTTTTCTCAAGCTCCGGGTCCGCCTTGGCCAGAATCAAGCCACCCCGTGGCCCGCGCAGGGTCTTGTGGGTGGTGGTGGTGACCACATCGGCATAAGGCAGCGGATTGGGGTACAGGCCTGCCGCCACCAAGCCGGCGACGTGGGCCATGTCAACGAACAGGTAGGCCCCGACCTTGTCGGCGATCTGCCGGAAACGCGGGAAGTCGAGGGTTTTCGAATAGGCCGAGAAGCCTGCCACGATCATCTTCGGCTGGTGCTCGACGGCCAGGCGCTCAACCTCGTCGTAGTCGATCAAGCCGTTGGCATCGATGCCGTATTGCACAGCGTTGTACAGCTTGCCCGAAGCCGACACCTTGGCGCCGTGGGTCAAGTGGCCGCCGTGCGCCAGGCTCATGCCCAACAGGGTATCCCCGGCCTGCAGCAAGGCCAGGTAGACCGCGGCGTTGGCCTGCGAGCCTGAGTGCGGCTGGACGTTGGCGTAACCCGCGCCGAACAGTTGCCTGGCACGCTCGATGGCCAGTTGCTCGACCACGTCGACATGCTCGCAGCCACCGTAATAGCGCTTGCCTGGGTAGCCTTCGGCGTACTTGTTGGTCAGTTCGGTACCTTGGGCCTGCATCACCTGCGGGCTGGTGTAGTTTTCCGAGGCGATCAGCTCGATGTGGTCTTCCTGGCGTTGCACTTCGCGGCGAATGGCCTCGGACAGCGCAGGGTCGAAGTCAGACAGGGTCAGGCTTTTATGGAACATGGGGGTGATTCCTTTTGGTTAGATCGGCAAGTTCAGGCGTCTTGATAACTCGACAGCGGCGGGCAGGCGCAGGCCAGGTTGCGGTCGCCGTAGACGTTGTCCACGCGCCCCACGGGCGGCCAGTATTTGCTTTCGCGCAGGTCGGCAAGCGGGTACACCGCCAGCTCCCGGCTATAGCGGTGCGGCCATTCGCCCGCCAGCTCGCTGGCGGTATGCGGGGCGTTCTTCAATGGGTTGTCGAGTGCGTCCAGCGTGCCGTTTTCCACCGCACGGATTTCTTCGCGGATGCAGATCATCGCGGCGCAGAAGCGGTCCAGCTCCTCTTTCGACTCGCTCTCGGTCGGTTCGACCATCAGCGTGCCGGCTACCGGAAACGACATGGTCGGGGCATGGAAACCAAAATCGATCAGCCGTTTGGCTACGTCCTCGACGCCAATGCCGCTGCTGTCCTTGAGCGGGCGCAGGTCGAGGATGCATTCGTGGGCCACCAGGCCGTTGTCGCCGGTGTACAGCACCGGGTAATGCTCCTCCAGGCGCCGGGCAATGTAATTGGCACTCAGGATCGCCAGCTGCGAGGCACGCTTGAGCCCTGCCCCGCCCATCATGCGGATGTACATCCAGGTGATCGGCAGGATACTGGCGCTGCCATACGGCGCCGCACTGACCGCGCCCTGCTGCTTCTGCAAATGGCCATGCCCCGGCAGGAACGGTGCCAGATGCGCCTTGACCCCGATTGGACCAACCCCAGGGCCACCGCCCCCATGGGGAATACAAAAGGTCTTGTGCAGGTTCAGGTGCGACACGTCGCCACCGAATTTGCCCGGTGCACACAGGCCAACCATGGCATTCATGTTGGCGCCATCCAGGTAAACCTGGCCGCCGTGTGCATGAATGATGTCGCAGATGCGCGTGATGCCGTCTTCGAACACGCCGTGGGTCGAGGGATAGGTAATCATCAAGGCCGCCAGCGTGTCTGTGTGCTGCTCGGCCTTGCGCTGCAGGTCGTCGATATCGACGTTGCCACGCGCGTCGCAGTTGACCACCACCACCCGCATGCCGGCCATCTGCGCCGTGGCCGGGTTGGTGCCATGGGCTGACGATGGAATCAGGCACACATCGCGCCCCGCCTGGCCACGGCTGGCGTGGTAGGCGCGAATGGCCAGCAGGCCAGCGTACTCGCCCTGGGACCCTGCGTTGGGTTGCAGCGACATGGCGTCATAACCGGTGGCCGCACACAGCATGGCTTCGAGCTCATCGGTCAACTGGCGGTAGCCCAGCGCTTGCTCGGCCGGGGCGAACGGGTGCAGGGCGGCGAACTCGGGCCAGGTGATCGGGATCATCTCGCTGGCCGCATTGAGCTTCATGGTGCACGACCCCAAGGCAATCATGCTGCGGTCCAGGGCCAGGTCTTTGTCACCCAGGCGCCGCAGGTAGCGCATCAGCTCGGTTTCCGAGTGGTAACGGTTGAACACCGGGTGTTGCAGGAATGGCGTAGCGCGCAGCAACGCCAGCGGCAGGCAGTCGGTGCCGTCGGCCGCCAGGGCGGCGTAATCCGGCAGCGTTTGCCCGGCCACCGCAAACACCTGCCACAGCGCCTCGACGCTGTCTTGCTCACAGGTTTCATCCAGTGAAAGGCCGACCCGCACCGAGTCGATCGGACGCAGGTTCAGTCTTGCGCTTTTAGCCGCGGCAAGCACATCGGCCACTGGCCCTGCAGTCACCACGGTAAAGGTGTCGAAGAAATGCGCCTGCTCCACACGATGCCCAAGCTGACGCAGCCCCTGCACCAGGATCGTGGTCAGGCGATGCACACGCCGGGCGATCTGGCTCAAGCCCTGAGGGCCGTGATACACCGCATACATGCTGGCGATGTTGGCCAGCAGTACCTGCGCGGTGCAGATGTTGCTGGTGGCCTTCTCGCGGCGGATGTGTTGCTCGCGGGTTTGCATGGCCAGGCGCAATGCCGGCTTGCCGAAGCGGTCGATGGATACCCCGACCAGCCGGCCAGGCATGTCGCGCTTGAACGCGTCACGGGTTGCAAAATAGGCCGCATGCGGGCCGCCGAAACCCAGCGGTACACCGAAGCGCTGGGCGCTGCCGATGACCACGTCGGCACCCAGCGCTCCCGGCGGGGTCAGCAACGTCAGTGCCAGCAGGTCTGCGCACACCGAAACCAGTGCGCCATCAGCATGGGCGCGCTGGATCAAGGCACGATGATCGACAATTTCGCCGGTACTGGCCGGGTACTGCAGCAGCAGGCCGAAATAGCCGTCGAGCGGCTGGCCATCCAGGGCCGCCTCGTCACCGATGACCACGTCGATCCCCAGTGGCTGGGCACGGGTACGCAACACATCGAGGGTTTGCGGGTGGCAATGACGGGAAGCAAAAAACGCCGGCGCCTTGTTTTTTGCCAGGCGCTTGCAGAAGGTCATGGCCTCGGCGGCAGCCGTGGCTTCATCGAGCAATGAGGCGTTGGCGATTTCCATCCCGCTCAGGTCGCTGACCAGGGTCTGAAAGTTCAGCAGCGCTTCCAGGCGCCCTTGGGAGATTTCTGGCTGATAGGGCGTATACGCGGTGTACCAGGCCGGGTTTTCCAGCAGGTTGCGCAAGATCGGTGTCGGGGTATGGCAGGGGTAATAACCCTGGCCGATATGGTTGCGGTACAGCTGGTTGTTGGCAGCAACGGCCTTGAGCGCGGCCAAGGCCTCTGCTTCGCCCAGCCCTGGGGTCAGCTCGAGCACATTGCTGCCCTTGATGCTGGCAGGGATGACGCTGTCGATCAGCGCGTCGAGCGATTCATGGCCGGTCAGCGCCAACATGGCCGCGATATCGTCTTCGCGCGGGCCAATGTGGCGGGCGACGAACTCATTATCGGTGCCCAGCGGGATGCGCGGTTTGTTCATGGCTGCCACCCCGGCTCAGGCGTTTTCGGCCAGGAAACGGTCATAGCCGTCCTGGTCCATCAGGCTATCGAGGTCGCCAGGGTTGCTGGCCTGGATGCGGAAGAACCAGCCGTCCTGCATTGGCGAGGCGTTGACCAGCTCTGGGTCGTCGGCCAGCGCCTGGTTGACGGCCACCACGGTGCCGGTCAAAGGCATGGTGATGTTGCTGGCGGCCTTCACCGACTCGAGCACCGCGACTTCATTGCCCTCGCCATACGCACCCGGCTCCGGCAGCTGTACGTACACCACGTCCCCCAAGGCCGCCTGGGCATAACTGGTAATACCGACGGTCAACTCGCCAGTCGCCTCCAGGCGCAGCCATTCGTGTTCGGGGGTAAAACGCAGAGTGCTCATGGATTGTCCTCTCTTGTTATTGGGTAGGCCCCTTCGCGGGGCTGCCGGATACCAGAGCAAGAGCAATGCCAATCAGTATTTATTTATATTTATCAGGTGCTTATAAACGTATCGTAGTGTTTTCGCCCCCCTGCAGCGGAGCGTATTCGCTCCACTGCCTGAGCCCTCTGCCTGCTTCTTTTGGGGCCGCCCATTGAATGCGCGCCTCACAGACAAACGGAGCGCTATCGCTCCAGCGGAGCGCATTCGCACCGAGCCGGTTACAAAGCCCGGCTGGCGATCCCGTACTTGCGCAGGCGCTGGCCGATGGCAGTGTGAGACGTCTGCAGACGCACGGCCAACTGCCGAGTCGAGGGGTAGCTCTCGTACAACTTTTCAAGCAAGGACTTTTCAAAGGCCTGAACGGCGGCTTCCAGGCTGATGATTTCGGCCCCGTCAGCCTGCTGACTGCTCAACGCGGTACCGGCCAGCTCCAGGTCATCGCAGTCGATCACCTCGCCTTCGCTGATCGCCGCGGCGCGGAAAATCACGTTCTGCAACTGGCGCACGTTACCTGACCAGCGATTGCCCAGCAGCAGCGGATGGGTCGCCAACGCCAGACGGCATGGCCCACGCTGTATCTGCGCACAGGCCTGGCGCAGAAAGTGTTCGGCCAGCAGCAGGATGTCCTTGCCCCGCTCACGCAGCGGCGGCACCTTCAGGTTGAGCACGTTCAGCCGGTAGTACAGGTCTTCGCGAAAACTGCCCTCCATCACCATGCTCTCCAGATTGCGGTGGGTGGCACAGACCACGCGCACATTCACCCGCACTTCGTTGCCGCCCCCTACCCGGCGAAAACTGCCGTCATTGAGAAAGCGCAACAGCTTGGCCTGCAAGTACGGCGACATCTCGCCCACTTCATCGAGAAACACCGTTCCGCCGTCGGCCAGTTCCAGCAGGCCTGGCTTGCCGCCACGTTGGGCGCCGGTGAAGGCACCAGCGGCATAGCCGAACAGTTCGCTTTCAGCCAGGCTTTCGGGCAGTGCCGCGCAGTTCAGCGCCAGGAAAGACGTGTCGCGCCGGGCGCTGAGCGCATGGCAGGCGCGGGCCACCAGCTCCTTGCCGGTGCCGGTCTCGCCCTGGATCAGCAAGGGTGCCTCCAGGCTCGCCACTTTGTGCAAACGTGCCTTGAGCGCCTGCAGCACCGCCGACTCCCCCAACAACGCGCCCAGCCCGTCTGCGTTGTCATGCAGCAACGAGGCCAGGCGCTCGCCGATGCGGCTCGCCGGGTACAGGGTCAGCAGGCCACCGACCAGGCCATCGGCCCCGCCGCTGATGGGCGTAGCCTCCAACAGCAACGGTTGGTCCTGAAAGCTCACCTCGCACATCGGCAGGCGAAAGCCCTTGTCGATCAGGGTGCGGGCCAGGTTCGGCTCGGCAAACAATCTGTTCAACGGCTCCCCCGCCGGCTCGCGGCCCACCAGGCTGACCAGCGTCGGGTTGGCCAACAGCACATGGCCAGCGGGGTCCACAGCCAGCACCGGGTCACTCATGGCCGCCAGCAAGGCTTCCAGCTGCAGGCGCCGGCGGTGGCCAGGCAGGAAGTCGACCAGCGACACCTCCTGCACACCGTCCACACCCAACAGGGCTGCATACAGCTCATCCAGCACGGCCGGAGACAAAGTTGGGGCATCGATGTAGACGTTGGGCGGAATCATTTCCACCGCGTCCAGGTTGAGGTTGCGCGCCCCAAGCAGCGACAGGATTTCCTGAGTGATACCGACACGGTCGACGAAAGTGACGTGGATTCTCATCAAAGCTCCTTATCCAAAGCCCTGCCTGGCAGAAAGACAACAGGGGGACAGCGCAATGGCGCCGTCCCCCTTGGGCAAAACGTGAATGTGCCGATCAATCGGCGTCGAACGACAACTGCGCGGTCTCCTGTTTCTTCTGCCGAATGGAGCGGTACGCCAGCCCCAGCACGGCAAACCACACCGGTACCAGGTACAAGGCCATGCGGGTATCGGCTTCCAGGGCCAGCAACGCCAGGATGAAGGCGAAGAACGCCAGGCACACCCGGCACATGAAGGTGCCGCCCGGCATCTTGTACTTCGACGCTTGGTGCAACGGGTCACGCTGCTTGCGGTACGCCAAGTACGACAGCAGGATGATCGACCAGACGAACATGAACAGCAGCGCCGACACCGTGGTGATGAGCGTGAAGGCATCGAGCATGTTCGGCACCAAGTAGATGACCAATGCCCCACCGGTCAGGCACACGCAGGAGAAGATCAGGCCATTGGAAGGCACGGCACGGCTGGACAGTGCGCTGAACTTGCCGGGCGCATCACCATCCACCGCCAGGCCATAGAGCATGCGGCTGGTGGAGAACACCCCGCTGTTGGCCGAGGACATGGCCGAGGTCAGCACCACAAAGTTGATGATGCCAGCGGCGGCAGGCAGACCGGCCAGCACGAACAGCTCGACAAAGGGGCTCTTGTTGGCCACCACTTCACGCCAGGGGGTCACGGCCATGATGGCGATGAGCGCCAGCACGTAGAAAACGATGATACGCACCGGAATCGAATTGATCGCCCGCGGCAGGTTGCGCTCAGGGTTCTTGGTTTCGGCCGCTGTTGTGCCAACCAACTCGATTCCGACGAAGGCAAACACGGCGATCTGGAAGCCAGCGAAGAAACCCATGGCACCATGGGGGAACATCCCCCCGTCGTTCCACAGGTTGGCCAGCGCGGCCGCATGCCCGGCCGGCGACTGGTACGCTGCCGCCACCATGTAGAAGCCTGTGCAGACCAGGGCGCAAATAGCCACGATCTTGATCATGGCAAACCAAAACTCCATTTCCCCGAACATCTTCACCGTCATCAGGTTCAGCGTGAGCAACAGGCCAACGCACGCCAGTGCCGGTATCCACAACGGCATGTCCGGGAACCAGAATTGGGTATAGGCAGAGATCGCAATCACGTCGGCAATACCGGTGACGATCCAGCAGAACCAGTAAGTCCAGCCCGTAAAGAAGCCTGCCCACGGCCCTAACAGGTCGGCGGAAAAATCGATGAACGACTTGTAATTCAAGTTGGACAGCAACAGCTCGCCCATGGCCCGCATGACGAAGAACAGCATGAAGCCGATGATCATGTAGACAAAGATGATGGAAGGCCCGGCAAGGCTGATGGTCTTGCCAGAGCCCATGAACAGGCCGGTGCCGATGGCACCGCCGATGGCGATCAGCTGGATATGGCGGTTGGACAGGTTGCGCTTGAGTTCGTGAGTATCGCCCTCAGGCGGGCAGTGACCGTGCGGCAAGTTATTCATTGTCATGTACCTTGCTAGTTTAATTGTTTTTATAACGTCACAAGTTCAACGCTCGAGACCGGATGAACAACTTTCAACGCCGATCGAGTGCAAGGTCGGGAGCAAGGTCTGTGCCAAGTGCAAATAGCGCTAGTTAGAGGGGGTTTATTGAGAGCACGGGTACTTCCTGTAAAGAAGTCACTCCATATATTCGTATCAATCAGGCGGTTTAACTGCCGGAGGCATCGGCAGCACTGCACTTGCCCGCCACGTATCGAAATCATTCCAATGGAGCGTATTCACTCCACAATCATCGACTGGCCTCTGTGGAAGCGGCCTTGGCCGCTCCCACGTTGACCCCATCAAGCGGATATTTAACGGATAGGCATCTCCCGCACGGGCTTGCGGCTACGCTGCTCCTCCTCCCAGCCCCCCACCAGGCCCACCGGTACATCGACCGGCGCCAGCGGCTGACGCCCGCGCACCAGGTCGGCTGCGCGCTCGGCCAGCATGATAGTCGGCGCGTTGAGGTTGCCGTTGGGCTCGCTCGGGAACACCGACGAGTCGATCACCCGCAGCCCCTGCAATCCACGCACGCGCAGCATTGAATCGACCACCGCCATCTCATCCTCACCCATACGACACGAGCCGCACGGGTGCATGGTGCTTTCCATGTTCGCGCGCACGAAGGCGTCGATTTCTTCGTCGGTCTGCACCTGCGGCCCGGGCGCCAGCTCCTCGCCACGGTAGCGGTCCATGGCCGGCTGGGCGATGATCTCGCGGGTCAGCCGTACGCACCGACGGAAACCTTCGCGGTCCTCTTCGCTCTCCAGGTAGTTGAAGCGGATTTGCGGATGCTGGTACGGGTCGGCCGACAACGCCCGCACATGGCCTCGGCTCTTGGGCTTGTTGGGCCCGGTCAGCACCATGAAACCATGGCCTTTGAACGGTTTGTCGCCGTCGTAGCGCATGGCCGCCGGCAGGAAGTGGAACTGGATGTCCGGCCAGCGCAAGCCCTTGGACGAGCGGATGAAACCGCCGGCTTCGAAGTGGTTGCTGGCCCCCAGCCCGTCCTTGAACAGCAGCCAGCGCAAGCCGATCATGGCCTTGCCCAGCAGGTTCATCTTGCCGTTGAGGGTCACCGGTTGCTTGCACGCATACTGGATGTAGATTTCCGAGTGGTCCTGCAGGTTCTCGCCCACCCCCGGCAGGTCGTGGCGCACCTCAATGCCGGCGCTTTTCAGCACCGCCGCTGGGCCGATGCCAGAGCGCTGCAGTAAATGCGGTGAGCCGATCGGGCCGGACGCCACCAGCACTTCCCGGTTACACATGACTTTGTGCGTCTGCCCGCCATGGTCATATTCCACGCCCACCGCCCGCTTGCCATCGAGCAGGATGCGCCGGGTCATGGCATGGGTGATCACGGTCAGGTTCGGCCGGGTCATCGCCGGGCGCAGGTAGGCATTGGCGGTGGACCAGCGCACACCGTCCTTCACCGTCATGTGCATGGCACCAAAGCCTTCCTGCATGTAACCGTTGCAGTCATCGGTCTTGATGTAGCCGGCTTCGGCGCCCGCCTCGACCCAGGCACCATACAGCGGGTTCTGCATATTGTTGCCGTTGTTGGTCGACAGCGGCCCGGCGCCGCCCCGGTAGTCGTCGCCACCGAACTTGTACTGCTCGGCACGTTTGAAGTACGGCAGGCAGTTGCGGTAGCTCCAGTTTTTCGCGCCGAGGCTTTCCCACTCATCGAAATCACAGGCATGGCCGCGGATGTAGACCAGGCCATTGATCGACGACGAGCCGCCCAGCACCTTGCCCCGAGGGCAATGCAGGCGCCGGTTGTCCAGATGCGGCTCGGCCACGGTCTCGTAGTGCCAGTTGTATTTCTTGGTGTTCATCGGCAAGGAGAACGCACTGGGCATCTGGATCAGCACGCTGCGGTCGCTGCCACCGAACTCCAGTACCAGCACCGAGGTACCGGCGTCTTCGCTGAGGCGGTTGGCCAACACGCAGCCGGCAGAGCCCGCACCGATGATGATGTAGTCGTATCGCTTGGTCATTGTTCTAGTCCTGTGCGCGAAGGCCGACGGCCTCGAAGTTGCGTTCGTTACGCTTTGGGTAGCCGCCCCAACCCAGGCGCGCGGCCAGCAGTCGGGTCAAGCCGTAATGCACCAGCCCGGCCAGCAGGCAGGACGGTAGCGAGGCCGTGGCGAAGGTGAAGAAGTCGGTATGGGCCAGGGTCTGCGGGTTGAACACCACCACATAGATCGCAAAGCCCGCCACCAGCGCCACCAGCGCAATGGGGTTGAAGCCTTTGCAGTAGCGCAGGGGTGACACGCTTGGTTCGGCGTAGAGCTGGCGCAGGTTCAAGCGCTGCTTGCGAAGGAAGAAGTAATCGGCGATGCCAATGCCGGCCAGGGCGCTGTTGAGTGCGGAGGTCCACACCAAAAAGATGAAGAAGCCATCGTAGATACCCGGCACCAGCACCACGATCACCACCGGGATGATGCAGAACAGCGTGATCAATACCCCCCAGCCCATGCTGCGCAGCCGTTCCCCGGCCAGCTGACGCAGGCCGATCACCGCCGTGTAGAGGATGTTGACCATGCCGGTCAGGTTGGCCAGCGCCAGGAAACTCAGGGCGATGATGCCAAAGCCCATGCCACCGGCCAGGCGCATCCAGGCGGTAGGGTCGCTGCTGCCCAGGGTGGTGGCGGCGAACAGGCTGACCGACTCGCCCAGTGAAGCGGCACCGAAGATGCCCACCAGGTTGGGCCAGAAGGCGGTACGCTGGTTGCTGCACAGGCGCGACAGGTTGCCGATGTAGGGCCACCAGGAAAAGCCCGCGGCAATGTTGATTTCCACCGCGACCATGAAGTTGACGTGCGGGTTCTCGAACGGTGGCTGCAAGGGCGGCATGGCCAGCAGCTGGTCAAGGCTGTAGCGGCGCGAAATGAAGTACATCAGCGCCAGCATGATCAGGATCAGGCTGGGCGCGATCACCGCACTCAGGCGGCGGATCATGTCTGGCCCGCGCATGGCGACCAGCGCTGCCAGCACAATGGCCAGCAACGCCCCGCCGGTCACCAGCCAACCGTCGCCGCTGGGTTGGGCCTGGTGCACCAGGGTCTGCAGGTTGTCCAGCGCCCGCCCGCACATCAGCCCCAGCACCGCCAGCCAACCCATGGTCAGCACCACCACCGAGAGGAAGTAGACCAGGCGGCTGCCATTGAGGCCGAACATGCTGCGCAGGAAGGTGAACTGCTCGACACCGTACTTGCCGCAGGGCAGGCAGGTGGACGAGGCTGCCAGGACCACGCCGATGATGTTGCCGATGATGATCGCCGCAATCCCTTGCAAGGGGCCGACGAACAGCGCCGTGGCACCGCCGATCAGGAACACCCAGGTAGCCACCGCCAGCGCCGAGTTGGCGTAGGCAAAGCCCCAAAAACCCCACACCCGCTCACTGGGCAGCAAGGGGGTGTCACCACGTTCCGCACCCAGGCGAAACTCCTGCTCACGGGAAGCACTCATGGGTGGCCTCCCAGGTAGTACGCGCCAGCGATCATCACCAGCACCAGCAAAGCGAGTGCGACCACATCTGCCGCCGTCAGGGCGCCCGGCCAATGCGCCCTCCTCTCCAGTTCCTCATAGGCGCACAGGCGCCTTTCCAGGTCTTGCGCACGCTCTACATCCACTTGGCTGTTCATCGGCATCACCTCTACAGGTTCTTGTTCTTGAAATTCGATGCTTGATTGAACCCGCGTCGCTCGCCAAACCTCAGCGACGCAGGCCGGCCCTGAACCTCAGGGCAAGGTGATCCACACCGCCTTGGTCTCCAGCAGAAACTCCAGTTGTTCCGCGCCCAGGTCCTTGCCGTAGCCGGACTGTTTGTAGCCACCGAACGGCATGGCCGGGTCGAGGGTACTGTGGGCATTGACGTATACGGTGCCGGCGCGAAGCTGCGGGATCAGCCCATGCACCTTGCCCAGGTCGTTGGAGTAGATCGCCGCTGCCAGGCCAAACAGCGAGTCGTTGGCAAGCTGCAGTGCCTCCTCCTGGCTGTCGAACGGCTGAGTGACCAGCACAGGGCCGAAGATCTCCTCGCTGACGATGCGCATGTCATTGCGGCAATGGGCGAAGATCGTCGGCTGCACGTAGAAGCCGGGGCCGTCGAGCAGCTCGCCACCATAGTGCACCTGCGCGCCTTCGGCCTTACCCAGGGCGATATAGTCCAGCACGCGCCGCTGCTGTTGCTGCGACACCATCGGGCTGATGAAGCAATCGGGGTCAAGCCCTGGGGCAATCTTCAACGTCGCCGTGTAGCGTGCCAACGCGTCGAGAAATGCCGGATAGACACTGCGCTCTACATACGCACGGGTACCGGCATCACACACCTGCCCAGAGTTGAAGAACACCCCATTGGCCACGGCTTGCGCCGCCGCCTCGATGTCCGCGTCGGCAAACACGATCACCGGGGACTTGCCACCCAGTTCGAGGGTAAGGCGCTTCATCTGGTCCATCGCCGTCTTGCCCACCGCACACCCCACTGGGGTAGAGCCGGTAAAGCTCAGCTTGTCGATGCCTGGGTGGCTGGACATCGCCTGGCCGACCACGCTGCCGCGCCCGGTCACGATGTTCACCACGCCATCGGGAATACCTGCCGCCTGTACCAGCTCGGCAAAGCGCAGCGCCGACAGCGAGGTCAGCTCCGCCGGTTTGACCACCACGGTGCAGCCGGTGGCCAGCGCCGCGCCCAGTTTCCAGGCCATGGTCTGCAGGGGGAAGTTCCACGGCACGATGGCGCCGACCACACCCACTGCCTCCTTGCGGGTATACGCCAGGTAGTTGCCAGGCAGCGAAGGCTCGACCGTCCGGCCGTGGATCTTGCTGGCCCAGCCGGCGAAATAGCGCAGGGTATCGACCGTGCCCTGGATGTCGACTGCGCGCGCCTGCACCACCGACTTGCCCATGTCGATGGCTTCGATCTGCGCCAATTCGTCGCCGTGGGTTTCGATCAAGTCGGCCAGGCGATGAATCAGGCGCTCGCGCTCCAGCGGCTTCAGCTGGCGCCAGGCACCACCGTCGAACTGCGCGCGCGCGGCGCACACGGCACGGTCGAGGTCATCTGCGGTGCCCATGGGGATGCGTGTCAGTACCCCTTCGGTGGAGGGCTCGATGACCTCGGCGGTACCTCCGTCGCTGGCCTCCAGCCAGGCACCGCCGATGAACATGCGCTGCGGCTTGCTGAGAAAACGCTGGGTCGCCTCGGAAACGCCAAAGGCCTGCAAGTAGGCTTTAACCTTGTTGTCCACAGTACAGTCTCCGGGTCAGCGGGCGTTGGCGCGCGCGTGGAAGATGAAGCCGATGCTGTTCATCAGCAATTGTGCGGCCAGGATCGAGGTCATGCCGGTGGGGTCGTAGGCCGGGGCCACTTCGACCAGGTCCATGCCGACGATGCGGCCATGGCTGCGCCGGGCCAGGGCCTGGATGATCTCCAGCACTTCGTAGTACAAGAATCCGCCATGGCTCGGCGTGCCAGTGCCCGGGGCGATGGACGGGTCGAAGCCGTCGATGTCGATGGTGATGTAGTAGTTGCGGCCTTCAGGAATTTTCGCCAGCACGCCCTCGCAGCCCAACCGACGTACGTCACGCACCGAAAGAATCTGCGAACCGGCGTCACGCGCGGCGTCGTAGTCGTCGCGGTTGGATGAGGACACGTTGCGGATGCCCATTTGGGTCATGCCAACGATGTGCTCCAGCTCCGATGCGCGGCGCAGCGGGCTGCCGTGGCCGTAGCGCACGCCGTGGCGCTCGTCGACGAAATCCAGGTGGGCGTCGAAATGCACGATGTGGATCGGCCCATGGCCTTCGAACGCCTTGATCACCGGGGCATGCACCGAATGGTCACCGCCCAGCACCACCGGCATCGCCCCCGCCGCAAGAATCTGCCGCACGGCCGACTCGATGTTGGCGTTACTGCTGGCCATGTCGGTGTGCACGATGTCGGCGTCGCCCACATCGACCATGCGCACCTGGTCTTCGGTCAGGTAGGTGGCGTCATCTTCGAAGTCATAGGCACCGGCATGGCCGAAGGAAAACAAGGTCGATGCCTCACGAATGCCGCGCGGCCCAAAACGCGCACCCGAACGCCACTGGGTGCCCATGTCGTTGGGTGCCCCCAAAATCGCCACATCGGCGTCGATTGCCGCCCAGTCGGTGCATACCGGCGCCTTGGCGAACGTGCAATGGCCCACGAAGGGCAGGTTCAGGCGGCCAGACTCGTAACCGTGCTTTGCCATGTTCTGCTTTCTCCACGTGTTGTTCTATGTCAGGAGACGGGGCGACTGCTCGACCACCGTTGCAGCCACTATGGCAACCAGGTTGGCGGGGAAAAATGCGCAAGTGCAGATACATACATCGCCATAGCCCGAAGTATTGGCAGGCAGCGAGTCCAGAAAATGCCAGGCATTGCAGTGGCGAGGCGCTCATGTTTAGCTTGCGCAACAAGAACAATACATGGGCGCTCATATCAGCACTGGCGATGTGAGGCTCTGCCGGGAGGCTACGGTGATCCAGCTCCACGATGTCGACCTGAAGCTGCTCAGGGTATTCACCACTATCGTCCGGTGCGGCGGCTTTTCCGCAGCGCAAGCGGCGCTCAATGCCGGGCAGTCGACCATCAGCGAACAGATGTCGCACCTGGAAACCCGCCTGGGGGTCAGGCTTTGCCAGCGCGGGCGCAGTGGCTTTCGCCTGACCGAGCAAGGGGTGGCAATCCATGAGGCAACCCTGCGCCTGCTCAGTGCCGTGGAGAGCTTTTGCCTGGACGCCGACGTGCTCAAGCAGCACATCAGCGGCAAGCTCAACCTGGGCATCATCGACTCCACCCTGACCGACCCCGTCTCGCCACTGCCGCGCACCACCCAACGCTTCGTTTCACGTGGGCATGATGCCCACCTGCACATCTACATCGGTGCCCCGGCAGAACTTGAAGAGCGCGTGCTGGACGGCAGGCTGCACCTGGCCATCGGCCATTTCCCCATGCGCGTCGCCGGGCTGTCCTACCTGCCGCTTTATGACGAGGCGCTTGGCCTGTACTGCGGCAGGCGTCACCCGCTGTTTGCCAGCAATGCGGGCAACGGCCGACTGATGGAGGACGTGCGCCAAAGCCGTATCGTGGTGCGCGGCTACATGCAGCAGTACGACCTGGAGCAGTTGGGCATCACCAAGGCCGATGCGACGGTGGAGAACATCGAGGCAGCGGCGATCCTGATCATTTCCGGGGCCTATATCGGCTTTTTGCCCGTGCACTTTGCCGAGCAATGGGTCAAGACCGGCGAAATGCGCCGCCTGGGGGCCAACACGCTGGACCTCAGCTCGCCCTTCGATGTGGCTACCCGGCGCGGTGTGTCGCGCCCGCCTATCCTGCAGGCCTTTCTGGAGGATTTGGCTGCCTGTACCGTGAGGACGGCCTCTCATCTCGACGCCGTCTAGAAATGTCTTTGAGCAATGTCTTCAGCAAATACGTAGTCACTCTGAAATGCTCATCCTCCTGACGAACCGTGCAGCAGGTTTTGGACTGATCTTTTCGTTGTTGAAATTTACGCTGTCACCGGCGCGCAGCGCACCGAGATCATGCCGGAGGCAATATCGACTGCAATGTGGAAGGTGCCCGGTTCATGCTTGGCTGAATACCGTTCAGGTGTGGCATCTGAATTGAACATGAGCAGCTTGTAGCGTGCGGCAGCGCCGCCTTGACGTAACTTGCGCAGGGCGCTGGCCTTTTTGCCTTGGAAGAACGACGGCGCGACATTGAAGGCCTCGCCAATCAGCGTTTCGCTGGGGGAGGAGGCGCGAATGTCGAAGCCGTTCTTGTCTTCATTTCCAAACTCCACCGTGTATTCGGTGAACGGGAATGTTTTTTCTCTAAGCAGGCCAGCGATGCCATTGAGGATCACCAGGTCGGACATGATTCGGTTGGCAGCTTCAAAGAGGGTGACCTGCGGGTAGGGGCCGGCCCCCACCTTATCCCGCTTGATCGAAGTCAATAGCTGAACACCGTGCTTGCCTTGAATTGACGCCCCCAGGCAATCAAGGCTCTGTTCAAACTCACTCTTGATGGCGTGTATGTTTTCGGCGTTCAGCGTTCTTATTGGTTGACGCATGGGTGTCCCTGGCAAACGAAAGATTGGAAATAGCGCCAGCCTTGCGCAAACGCTACAAAGGTGACCGCCATTATTGTGCCACCGCTGTATTCGTCAGTGCCATCCATCAGGTGCCAGGTCCATAAGCCATTACCTCCGAAGCTTGCTCCCGAGCGCTCTGGCAAGTAATACCGCCCTCTTCGCAGGTGACACCGGACAGCCTGCTCGCTGCACGCCCCAACGCGGGTCAAAACCCATAAGCGGATTCAAAGTGCCCTTTTTTGATGCACGTCTTCTTCCAGCCAGGTGTTGCTTGTTTGGGGCCGAGGCGAACACCGCCGTGTACTGGCAACCTGAAGCAGCACCTATTTGCTGTTTTCGCGCCCGTTCCACTCTATTTCGGAACGCCACAGGCCTTTAGGCACCTTCATTGCAAAGGCAATTGTGCGCATGACGCATAGACGATCACTTGCAACCGAGGCTCACAGCACCCACCGACCCCAGCAAGGCAGCACCCTGTAGAACCCAGAAAAACAGCAATGAAGCTGCCGGCGACGGCGGCAAGGAGTGGGTATGTCCCGGGCTTTTTTCAATGAAATGTACGAAGCGAACGGCAGTTGCCGCCCGCATTACCAGGAGTTCGCCCGCTGGCTGGCCAACACCCCGCTGGAGCTGTTGGAGCAGCGCCGGCGCGAGGCCGATCTGCTGTTCCACCGCGCTGGCATCACCTTCACCTTGTACGGCGACAAACAGGACACCGAACGCCTGATCCCCTTCGATATCATCCCGCGCAGCATCCGCGCCAGCGAATGGCGCACGGTCGAGCGTGGCTGTATCCAGCGGGTGCAGGCGCTGAACCTGTTCCTGCAGGACATCTACCACGACCAGCGCATCCTCAAGGCCGGCATCATCCCGCCAGAGCAAGTACTGGCCAACGAGGGCTACCAGATCGCCATGCAGGGCCTGGACCTGCACCGTGGGCTGTATGCCCATATCGCCGGGGTCGACCTGGTGCGGGACGGCGATGGCAGCTACTTCGTGCTGGAAGACAACCTGCGCACCCCCAGCGGCGTCAGCTACATGCTCGAAGACCGCAAGATGATGATGCGCCTGTTCCCCGAACTGTTTGCCGCGCAGCGTATCGCGCCCATCGACCACTACCCCAACCTGCTGCTGGACACACTCAAGAGCGCCAGCCCACTGGACAACCCCACTGCCGTGCTGCTCACCCCTGGCCGGTTCAACAGCGCCTACTTCGAGCATGCCTTTCTGGCCCGGGAAATGGGTATCGAGCTGGTCGAAGGCGCTGACCTGTTCGTGCGTGACGAGCATGTCTACATGCGCACCACCGCCGGCCCACAACAAGTGGACGTGATCTACCGGCGCCTGGACGACGACTACCTCG
Source organism: Pseudomonas sp. NBRC 111132 (assembly GCF_001320565.1). Taxonomy (NCBI): domain Bacteria; kingdom Pseudomonadati; phylum Pseudomonadota; class Gammaproteobacteria; order Pseudomonadales; family Pseudomonadaceae; genus Pseudomonas; species Pseudomonas sp. NBRC 111132. The sequence goes on along the minus strand of NZ_BCBI01000042.1, from coordinate 25,836 downwards.
ACCCGCTGTCTTTCAACCCGGAATCGACACTGGGCGTACCGGGGCTGATCTCGGTGTACCGTGCCGGCAATGTGGTGCTGGCCAACGCAGTGGGCACGGGCGTGGCCGACGACAAGTCGATCTACCCGTATGTCGACGACATGATCCGCTTCTACCTGAGCGAAGAGCCGATCCTCAACAACGTGCCGACCTGGCAATGCCGCAAGCCGGCGGACCTGTCCCATGTGCTGGCCCACCTGCCCAAACTGGTGGTCAAGGAAACCCAAGGCTCCGGCGGCTATGGCATGTTGGTCGGGCCGGCGTCGACTGCAGCCCAGATCGAGGACTTTCGTGCGCGCATCAAAGCCCGCCCGCACGCCTATATCGCGCAACCCACCTTGTGCCTTTCAACCTGCCCGACCTTCGTCGACAGTGGCATCGCACCGCGCCACATCGACCTGCGCCCGTTCGTGCTATCGGGCAGTGAAACGCGCCTGGTGCCCGGCGGCCTGACCCGCGTGGCATTGCAGGAAGGCTCGCTGGTGGTCAACTCGTCGCAGGGCGGCGGTACCAAGGACACCTGGGTGGTGGAGGACTGAACCATGCTTTCGCGAACCGCTTCGGACCTGTACTGGATGTCCCGCTACCTGGAACGTGCAGAAAACCTCGCGCGCATGCTTGAGGTCAGCTATTCGCTGTCGCTGATGCCACAGGCTGGGCGCAGCGACGGCCATGCCGAGCTGGCGATGTCGCTGTTGGCCTCCGGCACACTGGACGACTACATCCGCCGGCACACCGAGCTCGACACCGAGCGCATGCTGCACTTCTTCGCCCTCGACGCGACCAACCCCAGCAGTATCTATTGCTGCCTGCAGGCCGCCAGGACCAATGCCCATGCGGTGCGCGGCCGGATCACCGCCGACATGTGGGAGAACATCAATGCCACCTGGATCGAAATGCGCAACATCGCCAGCAATGGCCTTGGCCGCTATGGCATCAGCCAGTTCTGCGACTGGGTCAAGGAGCGCTCGCACCTGTTCCGTGGCGCGACCTCCGGCACCATCATGCGCAACGACGCCTACAGTTTCATCCGCCTGGGGACCTTCCTGGAACGGGCGGACAACACCCTGCGCCTGCTCGATGCGCGCTACGAAATGTTCGGCGAGGCTTCCGAAGAGGTCAGCGACAGCTCCGCCCGCGGTTATTACCAATGGAGCGCCCTGCTGCGGGCGCTGACCTCGTATGAAGCCTTCAACGAGCTGTATCGCGCGGCGCCCAGTGCCCGGCCGGTGTCCGAGCTGCTGTTGTTGCGGGTGGACGTGCCGCGCTCGCTGCATGCCTGCATCGAGGAGCTGGACCTGATTCTGGCCGGCCTGCCCGGCAGCAGTGGGCGCGCCGCCCAGCGCATGGCCGCCGAACTCAATGCGCGCCTGCGCTACACCGCCATCGACGAAGTCCTCGACGCAGGCTTGCACGCCTGGTTGACCGACTTCATCGGCCGCGTCAACCAACTGGGCCAGGCGGTCCATCACTCCTACCTGGAGGTTGTATGAAACTGTGCATTCGCCACGACACTACCTACAGCTACGCCAGCGACGTCAGCAACAGCATTCAGTTCCTGCGCCTGACGCCACGCAGCAGCGAACGCCAACGCATCGATGATTGGCAACTGGTCCTTCCCAGCAAGGTCAAGAGCCAGATCGACCCGTACGGCAACATCCTGCATGTGCTGACCCTGGACAAACCCCACGGGCACCTTGCACTGACTGCCAGTGGCCAGGTAGAGATCGACCCGGATTGCGAGCAGGAGGGCGAAAGCCAGTCGCCTCTGCCCTTCCTGCGTGACAGCCGACTGACTCAAGCCGATGACACACTCAAGGCCTTCGCCAACCGGCAGTGCGGCAAGCATCGCGACCGGGGGGCATTGACGGGGCTGATGCAAGGCCTGGCCGAGCACATGCCCTACAGCCCTGGGGCCACCTCGGTGGGCACCACAGCCATCGAAGCGTTCAGGGGTGGCGCTGGCGTGTGCCAGGACCACACCCATGCCTTCCTGGCCTGCGCACGCAGCCTGGGGGTGCCGGCACGCTACGTTTCCGGTTACCTGTGCACCGAGGACGAGCAGCATCTGGCCAGCCACGCCTGGGCCGAAGCGTGGATCAACGACGCCTGGTTCAGCTTCGACGTCACCAACCGCCTGACGCGCCCAGAACGTCACCTGAAGCTGGCAGTTGGCCTGGACTACCTCGATGCCTGCCCAGTCAGGGGGGTGCGCCGTGGCGGCGGCGTCGAATCGATGCAGGCCAGCGTCCACGTTCATCGCCAGTGACAGGTTGGCTGCAGGCAGGTCTTGTCGCGCGAGCGCGGCAAGGCCACTCCATACGCAACACAAGGGAAACCGCATGACTTACTGCGTCGCCATGCACCTGGAGGACGGGCTCGTCTTCATCAGCGACTCACGCACCAATGCCGGCATCGACCAGATCTCCACCTTTGCCAAGTTGTTCGTCTTCAGCGTGCCAGGCGAGCGGCTGATCGTGCTGCAGACCGCCGGCAACCTGGCGACCTCGCAGTCCGTGGTCAACCTGCTGCGCCAGCGTACTCTAGGCAGCGGCCAGCACCTGCTGAACGTTGCCACGCTTTTCGATGCCACGGTGCTGGTTGCCGACACCCTGCGCGAAGTGGTCAGCCGTGACCGCAGCAAACTCACCGCGGGCATCGACCTGAGCAGTTCATTCATTGTCGGCGGCCAGATAGCCGCCGGGCCCATGGCCATTTTCAATGTCTACGCGCAGGGCAATTTCTTTCAGGCCACGCCGGATACTCCGTTCCTGCAACTGGGTGAAAGCAAGTACGGCCGGCCCATACTCGACCGCAACCTGGATTACCGCACGCCGCTCGATGAAGCGTTGCGCTGTGGCCTGATTTCGTTCGACTCCACCATCCGCAGCAACCTGTCGGTGGGCATGCCGCTGGACTTGCTGGTGTACCGCAAGAACAGCCTGGAGAGCATGACACGCAGGCGCATCAACAGCGACGATGCCTATTACCAGCAAATTCGCAAGCAATGGAGCGACGGGTTGAAGACACTCCTGGCTGAACTGCCGGCGCCGCCTTATGGCTGAATGAGGCGCCGTGGCCAGGTTTCATTGGGGAAGCGACGCAGGTTATCCTGCACCCTCCCCTTGTCACGAGATTGTCATGTCGTCCGTCGCCACTCCGGTGCAAACCCAACGCGCCGACCGAGACTCGCGCAACGCGGCCCAGGTGCTCAGCCTGTGCCTGCCCAGTGACGTACTGCTCTACCTGCTGCTGCCGATGTACGCAGCCGACTTCGGCGTGACCTTGGCCGAAGCTGGCGTGCTGCTGGCGGCCAACCGCCTGGTGCGCATCATCGGTTACGGCTGGGTCGTGCGCTTCTATGCCCGCCATGGCGACCGCGCGGCCTGCAGCCTTGCGGCCTTCGCCGCCGCCGTGTGCGCACTGGGCAATGCGATGCTGACCGGTTTCGCCGCGCTACTGTTGCTGCGCCTGGTCTGGGGCCTGTGCTTTGCCACGTTCAACCTGAGTACCCAAACCCTCGCTACCGCTGAGGTACAAGGGGCGGCACGCCGTGCGGGACGCTCGCGAGCGACCCTTTCCATCGGGCCAATGCTGGCCTTGCCGCTGGGTGCGCTGATGGCACAGGCCTACGGCCCGCGCAGTGTGTTCTTCGTGCTCTGCATCGGTGCTCTGTTCGGGCTGTGGCGTGCGCGCGCCCTGCCCGGCACCGGCCACGCGGTCGCCAGCCGCGGGGGCCGGCGCCTGCGCCTGCCCGACAGCATCGCTACCTGGTCCTTCATCGAAGGGGTGACCCTGGACGGCTTGTTCATCTTCGGCCTCTCGCTCTACGCACAAACCCACCTGGGGGAGTCCGGCGTGCTGGCAGCGGGCGTGCTGATGGCGGTGCGCTACCTGAGCGAAATGCTCTTCAGCCCCTTCGGCGGGCGCCTGGCCGACCGCTTCGGGCCGCTGCGCATGTTGGTAGCGCTGTCACTGGCCACGTCGCTGGCGCTGCTGCTGTTTGCCAGCCACTGGTTGTTCATCGGCGCCTTCTTCGTGCTGGTGCTACGCGCCCTGCAACTGCCGCTGGTGATGACACTGGTGGCCCTGCGCAACCCGCAACAACGCATCCAGGCGCTGGCCGGCAACGCCGTGTGGCGTGACATTGGCGCGGGGCTCGGGCCGATGCTGGCGGGTGTGCTGCTGCCGCAGGTGCCAGCGATCTGGGCCTACGCCGGGGCGGCACTGGCGATCGCGATGGCAGCCTTGAATTGCGCCTGGTCGGCGCGACAATGAGTGCTGACGCCATGCATGACATGGGCTCACCTATGGTGTGAGGAGTGATCGTTTGAGTCGATCAAATCGCTGAAATCTAATGGTTGCAAACCAACAAGAAGCTCGCACGGAAGCGATCAGCGATAGAGATAACTATACGATGACTCCAACGTTCTCATTAATCGTTCTGGGCACTGCAATACTGCTGATCGTGGTCATGATCAGCAAGCTCAAGGTCCACCCCTTCCTGGCACTGCTGGCCGCAAGCCTGGTGGTGGGCATTGGTACCGGCATGCCGCCGACGGCCATGGTTGCCGCGTTCGAAAAAGGCATGGGCAGCACGCTGGGCTTTCTTGCCGGCATCATCGGCCTGGGCAGTATCCTCGGCAAACTGCTGGAAGAGTCGGGTGGGGCCAGGCGCATCGCCACCACGCTGCTGAACCTGTTGGGTGAACGCAATGCTTCATGGGCCATGATGCTGGTGGGCTTCATCGCTGGCATCCCGGTATTTTTCGAGGTCGGCTTCGTGCTGCTCATTCCGCTGATCTACGTGGTTGCCCGGCAAACCCGCATCAGCATGCTGTACCTCGGCGTCCCGCTGGCCACCTCGCTGATGGTGGTGCACTGCATTCTGCCGCCACACCCAGCTGCTACGGCGATTACCGGCATGCTCAATGCCGATATCGGCACGGTCATCCTCTATGGCCTGATCGTTGGCTTGCCCACTGCCATCATCGCCGGCCCGGTCTGGGTACGCTTCGCCTGCAAGCGCGGCGCAACACAAGCGCAAGATACCTTCCTTTCGGCACGTACCGAGGCCCAGGTCAATGACCAGCCGCTGCCTGCTTTCGGCATTACCCTCGCCACCGTCCTGCTGCCGTTGCTGCTGATGGTCGGCAAAACCTTGGCCGTCATGGTGCTGGCAAAGGGCTCCACGCTGTACGAGTGGGTGGCCTTCGTTGGCAACCCACTGATCGCCCTGGCGCTGTCGGTTATGTTCGGCTACTGGGCACTGGGCCTGCGCCGCGGCCTGGACATGGCGCAGTTGCTCAACCTGACCCAGCGCTGCTTCCCGCCCCTGGCCGGTATTTTGCTGATTATCGGTGCCGGCGGCGCCTTCAACGACATGCTGGTCGGTAGCGGCATCGGCAAGGCGCTGGCTGACGTGCTCAACCAGACCCAGCTCAACCCGGTCATCCTCGCCTGGCTGATCGCTGGGATCATGCACTTCGCGGTCGGTTCGGCCACGGTGGCAATGATCAGCGCGGCCGGCATGGTCATGCCGATCCTGGGCCAACACCCCGAATACAACCGGGAAATCCTGGTGATCGCCATCGGTGCAGGCGCCATCGGCTGGACACACATTACCGATTCGGCGTTCTGGGTGGTGAAGGAGTATCTGGGGCTGTCACTCAGCGATGCGTTGAAAAAATTCACTGCGGCGACAGTGCTGGCCTCGGTGATCGCCTTGTGCCTGACCCTGCTCCTTTCAAAAATTGTCTGATCTACTCTGCAAAGACTGCACAACAGGTGAAATCATGATTCACGGAAAAACCCTGGAAGCCTGGCAACAAAGCCACCCGATCATCGCCGACCTGGTCGCCCTGAAAGAAACAAGCTGGTTCAACCCGGGTATCGCCCAGGCATCCGAAGCCCTACGCGACGTGGGCCTCACGGCTGCAGACGTGCAGGCGGCGAGCGCACGGCTGCAGCGGTTTGCGCCGTACCTGGCAACAGTCTTCCCCGAAACAGCGCCAGCCGGTGGCATCATCGAGTCGCACATCGCCCCATTGCCGCTGCTTCGCCAACGGCTGATCGAGGAAGGCGCATTGCGCAACGCCGGCAGCCTGTGGCTCAAGGCAGACAGCGACTTGCCTGTTTCCGGCTCGATCAAGGCCCGGGGTGGTATTCATGAAGTACTCAAGCATGCCGAAGACCTGGCCCTGGCGGCCGGCCTGATCACGCCAACGGATGACTACACCCGGCTGGCAAGCGAGCAGGCGCGCGCCTTCTTCGGCCAGTACAAGATCGCCGTGGGCTCGACCGGTAACCTGGGTTTGTCGATTGGCATCATGAGCGCGAAGCTGGGCTTCCAGGTGAGCGTGCACATGTCGTCCGACGCCAGGCAGTGGAAAAAGGACAAGCTGCGTGCCAACGGCGTGACCGTGGTCGAGCACGCCTCTGACTACAGCGTTGCGGTCGAGCAAGGGCGCCAACAGGCGGCAGCCGACCCCAGCTGCTACTTCGTTGACGACGAGAACTCGCCTCAGCTGTTCCTGGGCTATGCCGTCGCCGCTGAACGGCTGGCCCTCCAGTTCGACCAGGCTGGCATCCAGGTGGACGCAGATCACCCGCTGTTCGTCTACCTGCCTTGCGGCGTAGGGGGCGGCCCTGGCGGCGTAGCGTTCGGGTTGAAGCTGGTATTCGGCGATGCGGTGCACTGTATCTTTGCCGAACCCACCCACTCCCCTTGCATGTTGCTGGGCGTGTACACCGGCCTGCACGATGAAACCAGTGTGCAGGACTTCGGCATCGACAACATCACCGCCGCCGACGGTCTGGCGGTCGGGCGGCCATCCGGGTTCGTCGGCAAAGCCATGCAGCGGCTGATCGATGGTTACTACACCGTGACCGACGAAGCACTGTACCGCTTGATGGTCATCGCCCATGAGCAGGACAAGGTCAAACTGGAACCTTCTGCCTTGGCCGGCGTACCCGGTATGCTACGGGTATTGCAGGCAGACGAGTACCTGGCTCGTCAAGGCTTCACCCCAACCCAGCTGCAGGAGGCAACCCACCTCGTCTGGGGAACCGGTGGCAGCATGGTGCCGGAAGATGAGTTCAACGCCTACCTGGCGAAAGGGCGCAGCGTGTAACCGCAATCAGTGAACTGCACAGGAAGGATTGAACCATGAAAAAGCCCAGCGGCGGCGCCGTGAAACTCAGTGGCTCGCACCTGGGCAGCCTGCATGTCTTTCTGGTGGCCGCACGGCACTTGAGCTTCTCTCGCGCGGCGGATGAGCTGTGCCTGACGGCCAGTGCCGTGAGCCATCGCATCAATCGACTGGAAGATGAACTGGCGCTCAAGCTGTTCCACCGCATGCCGCGCAAAGTCAGCCTCAGCGAAGACGGCGAGCGCCTGTTCGCGGTCATGCAGCGCACCATGGATGAGCTCAGCGAGGCCGTGCAGGCACGCGCGCACGCCGAAATCGCCGGCCAGCTGACGCTGTATGTACGCCCGTCAGTCGCACAGTGCTGGCTGGTGCCACGGCTGGCGCAGTTCACCACCCGTTACCCCGACATCCAGCTCGATATCAGGGTGGGCAACGAGAGCATCGATTACCGCACCCGCAAGATCGACCTGGTCCTCTGTTATTCGGATGGTCACCATCCGGGTTTGCAGAGCATCCATTTGATGAACGAGCGAATCGCCCCGGTGTGCTCACCTCATTACGCTCAGACCCATGCATTGGCCAATGACCTGAACCGGCTGGATCAATGCACCACATTGCATGATGTAGCGGCCTGGGACAACGCTGCATTCGATGCCGAATGGCAGCTCTGGGCCAGCACCACAGGTGCGCGTATCAGCCTCCCGCGCCGGTTCCTCACCTTCGATCGCTCCGACCTTTGCACGCTCGCGGCACTGAACCACACAGGCGTCGCGATCGGCCGGGAACAACTGGTCAGAACGCGCATTGCGCAAGGTGAACTGGTCCTGCCGTTCGGCGGTTTCGTCGACACCCCCAACTATGGCTATTACCTGGTCTACCCGCATCATGACCCGATGCCCAAACGTCTGCAGGTGTTGATCGACTGGCTCGTGGAATGCGCCCAGTCACCTGGCCCGAACCCATGACTTGCACGACGGCGCAAGCTTCAACCCTTTATCTTTATCGATGTATCCAAGCTTCGCGCCCGTGTTCGATTGCTTCTTTTCATTTGTTTGCGGTCGGCTGCGCTGGGGTGCGCAGCGCCGATGACGACACATTCTGACCATCGCCCCCCAGACCATGAGCACCCCACAGCATCAGGATGTTCATCATGGGTTCTCGACTGCACCCCTTCGCCTTCGACAGCCGTCGCACTGTCGATACCTGCACACTGTCCCTGAAGTGGAGTTTCCAGCTGCTCCTGGACCTTGGGGCGCATCGTACGTTCATCGGCCGCCACGGGCTGAATGACGATGACCTGGGTTATGAGCTGGGCATCGCAAAGTGGGTGGATGACGACCACTACAAACCTGCCCTTGCCTTGGCCGCGTTGCGCAAGAGCGCGCGCGCCTTCACCGCCGAGCATCCGCAAGTAGATTACCCGGATAACCTGGCGGCCAATCTCGAGGCTTTGGGGCAATTGCTGAGTTTTTCCGAAGCGGACCTGCAGGTACTCGGCTTCTGCGTGTTGTTGCACTGCGACCCAACGCTGAGCGATGCCACCGACCAGTTGGGCATGCTGGGGTTCAAACAAGCAGTGAAAGTGCTGTCTGTACTCCTCGGCTTGCCACTTGCGACCGTAGAAGCGTGCCTGGCACACAACAGCCCGCTGCTGCGCACCGGCCTGCTGGAAATCAGCACCAGCAACCGCGCCGCCATGGCGCTGAGCTCGATGTTGTCGGTGAGCAACCAGGAGCTGCCTGGCCGGTTGCGCTTCAACAAGGGTACGCCCCTGGAGCTGTTCGCCTACGCTTTTCGCTTGAGCCCACCTGGCAGCTTGACGGCGGAACACTACAGCCATGTCAGCCAGCAGTTGCTGATCGCCGAGCGCTACCTGGGCAGCGTCCTGGCCAAACAGCGCCCAGGTGTGAACATCCTGCTGTACGGCCCTCCTGGCACTGGCAAAACCCAGCTGAGCAGACTACTCGCCAATACCTTGGGCCGTGCGCTTTATGAAGTAGCCTGCACCGACAGCCACGGCGACCCGGTATCGGCAAAACAGCGCCTGTGTTCGCTGCGCGCGGCCAACAGTGTGTTGCAAACGCAATCCGCCCTGCTGGTACTGGACGAAATCGAAGACATCTTCCAGGCCGCCAGTGCAGACGCTGGCAAGCGCTCGCAAAAGGGTTGGATCAACCGCATGCTGGAAGAAAACACGCTGCCGTGCTTTTGGCTGAGCAACAGCATCGAAGACATCGACGCTGCGCATATTCGTCGCTTCGACCTGGTGATCGAGGTGCCGAACCCGCCCTTGGCGCAGCGCCAGCAGATGCTGCGCGAATGTGGCGCAGGCAAGCTGGGCAGTACCTTGGTAGAACACCTCAGCGCCCATGACCAGGTCACCCCTGCTGTGCTGGACCGGGCAGTGCGTGTGGGGCGAAGCGTGGCCCCGCGCGCCGGCAAGATGCTGGACAACACCATTCGTTGCGTCGTGAACGCGACCTTGAAGGCACAAGGTTTCGACAAGCTGCAAAGCAATGAGCATTCTCTGCCCGCTTTCTATTCCCCCGCCTGGATCAACACCGACCAGCCCCTCGACGGGCTGGTCGACGGGCTACGCGCTGACGCAGAGGCCCGGCTTTGTTTTTACGGCCCGCCAGGCACCGGCAAGACCGCGTTTGGCCACTGGTTGGCGCAACAGCTGGGCAAACCGCTGATGGTAAAGCGTGTCTCGGACCTGGTTTCGCCCTACGTGGGTACGACCGAGCAGAACCTGGCACAAGCGTTCGATCGTGCCCAGCAAGAACAGGCCGTTCTGCTGCTCGACGAAGTCGACAGCTTCCTGCAGGACCGCCGCAAGGCTCGCCAGAGCTGGGAGGTCACTGCGGTCAATGAAATGCTCACGCAAATGGAAAGCTACCGAGGGCTGTTCATCGCCTCGACCAACCTGATGAGCGATCTGGATGAAGCCTCTTTGCGCCGCTTCGACCTCAAAGTGCATTTCGGCTACCTGAAAACCGCCCAGGTTCAAGCGCTGTTCAGCGCACACCTCAAGGCGCTGGGGCTCAAAGACCCACAGCACGCTGCCGCCGCCCGTCTGCGCGGCGAAACCTGCCTGACCCCGGGTGACTTCGCCGCGGTTGCCCGACGCGGCCGATTCAAACCCTTTGCCAACGCCAATGAACTGGCCACGGCGTTGATTGCCGAATGCCGCCTGAAAACTACGGCGCAACAACGCCCCATCGGCTTCACCCAGTGGACGAATTAAAGGTTGCAGGTTTGGCGCCGATAGGCAGACTAGCCGCCATTGCTGGCCATAAGCCAGCCCTGCCACCACAAGGATGACTCTCTTGCCTTCAGCCAAGACCCATACCGCGCTGAGCCGCCAGTGGGAGCTGCTGCGCCAGCTGCCAAAACGCGCCCCCGGCAGCACGGTGACTGAACTGCTGGCCCGCCTGACGGGCGCGGGCTACGTCATCAGCAGACGCAGCATCGAGCGCGATCTGCATGACCTTTCCCTGGTGTTTCCGTTGCAGCGCAACGAAGGGGGAACGCCATCGGGCTGGTACTGGAAGCCAGGTGTGAGTGTCGAGCTGCAAGGCATCACGTTGACCGAAGCCGTCAGCCTGGCGCTGGTCGAGGACGCCGTTCGCCCCTTGTTGCCAGGGAGCATGCTGAGTGTTCTGGAACCACGCTTCGAGCACGCACGGCAAAAGCTCAAGGGGTTGGGCGACGGCAACCCAGCAGCCCGCTGGCCAGACAAAGTGGCCAGCGTGCGGCCGGACTTCAACATGCAAGCGCCGCAGGTTCATGCAGAAACGCTTGAAGCCCTGCAGCACGCCTTGATCAGCGAACAGCAGATCCGCTGCCAGTACTATTCGGCGCACAATGACAAGCAAAGCGACTTGACACTCAACCCGCTGGCGATTGTGCAGCGCGGCTTGATCACCTACCTCATCGCCACGGCAGCGCCCTACACCGACGTCCGTCAATTCGCGGTGCACCGCTTCCGAGAGGTGACCGTACTCGACTCGCCGTGCCAGGGGCTGGAGTCGTTCGAATTGCACAGCTACCTCGCCACGGATGCCCTGCAATTTGGCAAACCCGAAAAGATCTGCCTGGAAGCTTGGGTGAGCGAACGCCAGGCACGCCTGATTCGCGAAACCCCACTGAGCACGGACATGACGCTCGAACCGTGGGAGCAAGGCTTCCGCCTTCAGGCAACGGTCAACAATACCTGGCAGTTGCACTGGTGGCTGTTGTCGCTCGGTGACGCGGTGGTGGTGCATGCGCCAGCACAATTGCGCCAACAGATCGGCGATACGCTGCGCCGCGCCGCCGCCGCGTACGCGCCTGAACAGTGCCTGGCCTGAGCACCTGGTGCCCGAAGCGGTACAGCCCGGTAAGCGAGTAGAGTCATGACTGCAATGAGTGATAGCCTATAGCCATAACTTACCTGATGGGCCCTGCCCCGCGAATACGGCCTCCCAGCCAGCATTGCCCTAAGCCAAGGAAGTAAACGCAATGGACTACCAGTCGCTCAAGACTCGTCAGCGCATTGAACGCGACGCCCATCACCCCAACCTGGCGATTCGTATACACCGTGCCCTGAGCTGGCTACAGCGCGCCGAGCAGGCCGACGACGTCGATGGTCGCTTCGTTTTCCTGTGGATTGCCTTCAACGCCGCCTATGCCACGGATATCGACGAGCAGTATCGATTGTCCGAACAAGAGGCATTCAAGGCCTTCCTGCACAAGCTCTGCGTGCTGGACAGTGAGCATGTCATCGAGAAACTGGTGTGGTCGGAATTTTCTGGCAGCATCCGCGCACTGCTGGACAACCCCTATGTGTTCCAGAGCTTCTGGGAGTTCCAGAACGGCAAAATCAGCGAAACCGAGTGGGAAGAACGCTTGCGCAACGGCAAACGCGCCGCCCACCACGCACTGGCGGAGCGTGATACGGCCAAGGTTCTGGGGGTACTGTTCAACCGCATCTACACCTTGCGCAATCAACTGATGCACGGCGGTGCGACCTGGAACGGCAGCGTCAATCGCACACAGCTGCGCGACTGCACCAAACTGCTGGGCAAGCTGGTCCCTTTGATCATCCTGCTTATGCTCGACAACCCCGACACCCTCTGGGGCGACGCCTGCTACCCGGTGGTCAGCGACTGACCTCCTGACCCGGAGCCCTGACGTCCAGCCAACGCCACCATCGCGCCAATTGCCCGCCAGCCAGCGCACAAGCTGGCTGCGACACAAGCTGTCGCCCCCCGCTCACACAATGGAACAAACCTGCCCACAGGCCAACGTCACTGCTGCCCAAGTGGTGCGCTGGATACAAGGAGCGCCAAAGTGCCTGAAATGCTCATCACGTTCGGAATGCAACTCGACGGTCAGCGGGCTACACAGCCCGGCAATCGGCTAGGCGCCCTGACAGTCGGGCCACAAGGTTTGCTGGACATCCTCGAAGGCCAGCTGGGCCTGCTCGCCGTGCGGCCATGTGCAGCGCAGCGCGCAGCCGCGTACCGCGCCTGCCTGGCCCAGTGCGATAACGGGCAACGCTTCTATCACGCCAGCTTCAGCGCCGACGAACTGGGCGTGGCAGCCACGCTGCTGGCCTGGCGCGACGACTTGTACCTCCACGGCTGGGACGGACGCGCAAAAGCAGTTGCCAGCCAACGGATCAACGACCTTGCCGAAGTTGAAGCCGATGCTTGCGAGGTCGTGCCACCGTCCATCGGGCAACGACTGCAACAGGTTGCCGAAGCGTTGGCCGTTCGCCGCGCCTGCATTACCAACGTGTACCTCAGCGATGCATGGGAGGTGTACCCCCTGGCCTGGCAACGGGTGCTGCAACGGCTGCCTCACGCGCAGCTGCCTAACCCGTCGGGTGCTGCACCAGGTTTTCTCGGGCAGTTGCAGGCGGTGTTGCGCGACAGTGTTGCAGGCGCGCCCGTCTCCCCCGTGCCCTGGCAGGATGACGGAAGCGTCCGGGTGGTTCAGGCGCAGACCCGAACGCTGGCCGCTACCTGGCTCAGCCGCACATTGCCCCAAGGCCGGCAGACGCTGCTGGTGGCCACTGCCGACGGCGCCTGCCTGGACAGCCACCTGGCAGGTGCAAACCAGGCCCGGCATGGCCTTTCTGGCAGCAGCATTCTGCGGCCGGCCTTGCAAGTCTTGCCGCTGACGATGGAATTGCTCTGGGCACCGCTGAATTACCCGGTGCTTCTGCAGTTCCTGACCCATCCGATCAACCCCGTTCGGCTGTTTGCCCGCCGCCAGCTGGCAGCCAAGATATCCAGCATGCCCGGCATTGTCGGGGCCGAATGGGACAGGCTGCTCGAACGCATCAGCGCGTACTACGGCCCTGACGCGCCAAGTGTTCGCACGTCTATCGAACATTGGCTCGAAGCACCCACGTTTTCCCCTGACACGGGTGCTCCGCTGAACGAAGTGCAGGTGCGCGTTCAGCGCTTGCAAGCGTTCTTTCAGCTGCGCCTGGGGCACCAGGACCCAGCACAGCGCCAGGCAGCGCAGGCCGGCCATGGCCAATGTCAGGCAGCGCTGCAGGCACTGGCCGCCCTCGAGCAGCAAGGTGTCGAGTTCCTGCGCCCACGGCAGTTGCAGCAGGTTATCGAGCAAGCGACTGCAAACGGCTCGGACAACCCGCTGCTGGCGGCACAGGCCGACGCCTACCTGACCGTCACTCGCCCGGGTGCAGCCATCGAACCGGCCGACACCGTGACATGGTGGAACCTGGCCATGCCGGCGTTGCCGGCACGCTCCCCGTGGTCCAGAGCTGAAAGCCGCCAATGGGCAGACCTGGGTGTCGCCTTGCCCGACAGCACCGCGCAACTGGCTCAGGCAGCCCAGGACTGGCTGCGTCCCGTCCTGGCAGCACGGCAGCAGTTGACACTGGTGCTGGCGCCGCCCCAGGAAGAGCCCCACCCGCTCTGGCAGTTGATCGAAACGGTCGTCAGCCAGCCGCACGTGCACGCATTGGAGGACCTCATGCTCGCGCCAGGGCCGTTGTGCCAGGCACAAACCCTGCACGCGCTGCCGCTACGCAAACGCTGGTGGAAGCTGCCTGCCGGCACCCCACTGGCTGCGCCAGAGAAGGCTTCGTATACAAGCCTTAACCTGTTGCTGTTCAACCCTTACCACTGGCTGCTGCAGTACGGTGCCAGGATCCAGGCCAGCAACAGCCCCAGCTTGAGCGACAGCTATCGACTGAATGGCGCGCTCGCACACCGCCTGGCCGAGCGCTTTTTCAACGTGCCGGACGCGCTGACGATGTCCACTGACGCGTTCGATACCTGGTTCGCCACGCACTTCGAGCAGGTGGTGCTCGAGGAAGGGGCGGTCCTGCTGATGCGCGGCCGTGGCGCCGATCTGGCAACACTGCGCCACCGCGTACGTCGCGCAATGATCCAGCTGCGCAGCCACTTCGCACGGGCCAATGTCGTGGCTGTCACCACTGAGCAGCCACTGGCCGGCACCTTCGTGGGCGGTGCGCTGGCAGGCTCGGCAGACCTGGTAGTGACCACCGCCAACGAGCTGCGTGCGGTCGTCGACATGAAGTGGGCCGGTGGCAAGAAGTACCCCGACCAACTTCAGGCCAACCGCCATCTGCAACTGGCGATCTATGCCGAACTGCTGCAGCAGCAGACCGGCTCGGTGCCATCCGTGGCGTATTTCATTCTGGAGCCTGCACGCTTGCTGACACCGGACGACCGCGTGTTCGCCGACGCGCAACAGGTGCCTGCCAACCCCCCAGGCAACACCCGCGAGCTGTGGCAGGCCTTCATCAAAGCCTGGAAATGGCGGCAAGGGCAGCTTGCCGATGGCCACTTCGAGCTGGCGCTGGTAGGCATCGAGGAGGACGAGGCATCCCAGCCACCGGCGCATGCACTGGCCATGGAATACCTCAAAGAAGCCTACAACGACTACCTGAGCTTGGCTGGATGGGAGCAATGAGCATGTCCGACAACCCGCGCATCACGTTCATCAGCGCTGGCGCTGGCAGCGGCAAGACCTATCGGCTCACGGAGCTTTTGTACCAGGAGCTGACCAGCCAACAGGTACAGCCAGAGGGCATCATCGCCACCACGTTCACCCGCAAAGCCGCTGCCGAGCTGCGCGAGCGCGTGCGCAGCCACCTGCTCGACAAGGGGCAGGTCGGCCTGGCCAGCGCTATGGGCCAGGCACGCATCGGTACGGTAAACAGCCTGTGTGGCCAGTTGCTCGAGCACTTCGCCTTTGAAGCCGGCATGCCACCGCAACAGCGCGTGCTGGAAGAAGAGCAGGCGAAGGTGCTGCTCAACCAGGCCGTCGATAGCGTCCTTGACGGTACGCGCATGGAGGCGTTCCTTGCCATCAGTCGGCGCCTGGGGCTGGAGGTTACCCTCCAGCAGAGTGACCATCCCAGTGACAACTGGCAAGTCGCACTACGCCGACTGCTGGATCAACTGCGCAGCAATGACATTGACCTCGACCGCGCGCGCGGCTTCGCTGCGCGTAACGCCCAGGACCTGCTTGCGCACTTCCCCAGCGCAACCAGCAGCGATCTGGACCGTGAACTGCTGCGCACCATTCCAGATGTGCTTGCCCAGCTGCAAGCCGCCAACAGCAAAGTCAGGCTGACAGCGACGTACATAACGTTGCTCAAGGACTTCCAGCGTGAACTGCAACAAGGCAATGCCCGCTGGAGTGACTGGGCAAAGCTGGCGAAAACGGCTCCGGAGGCCAAGCTGACGCCGTTGGTGGCCGGCGTGACCGAAAGGGTACAGCGCTATGCCGAGCACCCGCGCCTGCACGCCGATCTGAGGGAATACCTGGACCAGATATTCAACCTCGCCATCGATGCCTTGCAACTGTACAGCCGTAACAAGATCGAGCTGGGCGTGCTGGACTTCGCCGACCAGGAACATGCGTTGCTCAGATTGCTGGACAACCCCGCGGTCATCGAGGTGCTGGAGCAAGAACTGGACCTGGTCATGGTTGACGAGTTCCAGGACACCAGCCCTATGCAGTTGGCGATTTTCCTGAAGCTTGCCCGCATCGCCAAGCGGGTTTACTGGGTAGGCGATATCAAACAGGCGATCTACGGTTTTCGTGGCAGCGACTGCGCCTTGATGCAAGCCATCCTTGGCGCTTTGCCTGGCATGGGCGGGGTCAAAGAGGTATTGCCCAAATCCTGGCGCTCGCGCCCTGAGCTTGTCGAGTTGACCAACGAAGTGTTCACCCAGGCGTTCAGCAACAGCCTGTCCGCCGACGAGGTCCGGCTCACGCCTACTCGACAGGACCCGCTTGGCGGGCCCGCCTTTGCCAACTGGATACTCGATGGCAGCAATGCCGAGCAGCAGACCTGTGCACTTGCCGAAGGGATAGGGCAACTGCTCGAAAGCCGCTACCAGGTGTTCGACAAGACCACCCAGCAGGCCCGTGACCTGCAGGCTGGCGATATCACCGTGCTTTGCTACTCCCACAGCAATGTGGCCAAGGTAGCGGCGGCCCTGGCCGCCGCAGGCCTGCCCTGCTCCACGGCCCAGCCCGGGCTGCTGGCAACGCCAGAAGCGACACTGGCGCTGGCCTGCTTGCGCCGGTTGAATGACCCGACGGATACCCTGGCCACCGCCCAGATCGTCTCCATGACCAGCGCCGAGGAACCAGAAAGCTGGGTTGCAGAGCGCTTGCACTATCTGCACGCCGGGCACCCGCAAGGCCAATGGCGAGAACGAGCAGTCGATGCGCATGCAGCACATCCGCTGGTCGCCGAACTGGCACGGCTACGTGCCGACCTGCCATTGCTGACGCCGGTCGAGGCGCTGCAGCGCTTGATCGCCGAATGCGACTTGGCCCGTTGCGTAACGGGCTGGTCGACCACGCCGGCACAGGCGCAGAAGCGCCTGGCCAACCTGGACGCGTTGCTTGAACTGGCGCAACGCTACCAAGACCTCTGTCGCAATGGGCTGGGGGCGGCATCGATTTCCGGGCTGGTGCTCTGGTTGGGGCAAACCGCCGGCGCGGGCAATGATGCGCTGGCAACCCCGGCCCTGGATGCGGTCCGGGTGATGACTCACCACGCCAGTAAGGGCCTGGAGTGGCCCGTGGTCATCCTGATGGACCTGGCGCGGGACGTTGGCGAGCGGCTGTGGTCGGTTTCGGCGCAGTCCGACAGTGCCCTGGACCCGAATGATCCATTGCGCGACCGCTTTATCCGTTACTGGCCGTGGCCACTGGGCAAGCAGAAAAACGTGCCGCTGGCGGACACCATCGGCAAAACCCCCGCTGCCAAGGCGTGCCGCGATGAGGCTGTCGAGGAAGCCAAGCGCCTGCTGTACGTGAGCATGACCCGCGCCCGTGATTTTCTGGTGATTGCTCGTTCCAGCAGGCGGTTGACTGGGCCGTGGCTAGATTGCGTCCAGGCTCCATGGCTGACGACCGAAGCAGGCACACATGATTTGCAGCTGAAAAGTGGAACAACCGTGCGCGTCGAGCATCGCACGCTTGGCGCCGGCAGTGCGCCAGTCATTGCAACAGCCACCACCAACCAGCTGCACTGGTTTGCGTCCCCCGACAGCGTTACACCTCGATTGCCACTTGGGGTGCAGCCTTCGGCCACCCAGGCCAGCGCGCTTGCTGGTGCACAGGAAACCTGCCGTATCGGTAGCCGCATCACCTTGCAAGGCAACCCGGACATGAGCGCAGTAGGCACTGCGATTCATGCCAGCCTTGGCCTGTCGTTCAGCGACCCGGAGCGCCCGATAAGCCAGGACGAGGTCAACCGATTGCTGCAGGGCCTGGGCGTACTCGAACACGTCGATGCCCGCCAGGTACTGGCCCAGGTGACGGCCTTGCATGCCTGGATTGCAAGTCGCTGGCCCCACGCCGACGCGGTGGCTGAATACCCGGTACAACAGCTGCTGGATGCCGGCCAGGTACTGGATGGCCGCATTGACCTGCTGTTGGCCACCCCAGAGGGTTGGGTGTTGATCGACCACAAGTCCAACCCGGCACCCGAGGCGCAATGGCAGCGGCTGGCGGCAACGCACGCGGGGCAGTTGCAGGCCTACGCCAAGGCTGTGGAGGCCGCATCAGGCAAGCCGGTGACAGAGGCCTGGCTGTTCTTGCCCGTAGCTGCCGGTGCCGTTCGCGTGTTCTGAAAACCAGCCACTTGCAAGGTTTGCAGATAGACTCAGGCGGCCTGACTGAGCAGGCCGCCCCATTTACCAAGGAAAGAACATGACGTTGTACGAATCCATTGTCCTGGAAACCCGTAATGGCGCTCTGGGAGATACTTTCGAGCTTCAAGAGCTCACGTCCGAGCACCGCCGTGTAATGTGCCCGGACGGGCCAGCGCTGGTCGAAAAGTATCGGATCGGTTTCGAGTTTTTCATGAAAACAGCAATCGGCACCACCATCGCCAACTATGCCCGTGACGCTCACAGCGGCGCAGGCGGCTACAACGTCAACAAGGGCGCCGCCGCCAAATTCCTGCGCGTGGCACACAGTACCTATAAGGTTCTCGCAGACGATCAATAGCCGTAACTGCAACCTCACACCGGGGCTTTAGCGAATTACCCCAGCAACTGGCTCAACACCGCGCGCAACTTCCCCGGTTTTACCGGTTTGTTCAGCAGTGGTGCGCCAAGCTTGTGCAAGGCCCGCCGGCATTGATCGCTGCGGTCGGCGGTGATGATCACCGCCGGTATCGGCGCGGCAAAGTGCTCACGCAAGTGCCTGACCACCTCGCAGCCCACCACACCATGGTCCAGGTGGAAATCCGCCAGGATCAGCTCTGGAGCGCGCTCTTGCAAGGCCTGCAAGGCGCCTTCCTGGTCGGTTGCGGTTACCACTTCACAGCCCCACTGCCCTAGCAGCGCGCCCATGCTTTCAAGGATGCTCACCTCATTGTCCAGCACCAACAGGCGGCGGCCCGGCAGCGGGTTGCCGACGCTTGGCAGCGGCACGGCCTGGTGAGCGGCCAGGGGCACCGCTTTACCAAGCGGCACTTCGATGCTGAACATCGAGCCACGCCCAGGCCACGAACGCACTTCGATCCGATAGCCGAGAATCTTGGCGATCCGTTCTACGATCGCCAACCCCAGGCCCACGCCCTTGCGATCCGCCGCGCGGCCAACGTCCAGCTGGTTGAATTCGAGAAAAATGGCCTGCAGCCGATCCTGCGCAATGCCCCGCCCGGAATCCCACACCTCCAGCCGTAAATGGCCGCTGCGGCGCCTCGCGCCGAGCAGGATACGCCCCTGGTCGGTGTACCGGCACGCGTTGCTGAGGAAGTTGCGCAGGATACGTGTCAGCAACCGCAGGTCAGTGCAGATGGCATAGTCGGCTATGCGCGCATGCAGCTTCAGGCCTGCAGCATCGGCGACCGAGCTGAACTCCGAGACCAGCGGCGCGAACAGCTCATCCAAGCGGTACACGGCTACGTCCGGCTTGACCGCCGCCTGGTCGAGCCGAGAAATGTCCAGCAGGTCGGTCAGCAGGTCTTCGGCGCCTTCCAGGGCCTGGTGGGTGCGCTCCACCAACACATGCTCGGCCTCTGGCAACGGCCGCTCGCGCAAGGTGGAGATCAGCAGGCGCGCAGCGTTCAGCGGTTGCAGCAGGTCATGGCTGGCGGCGGCGAGGTATTTGTCCTTGCTGCGGTTGGCCGCCTCTGCGGCATCACGCGCCTCCAGTAATTCATCGGTACGCGCAGCAACCCGCTGCTCCAGTTCGTCATTGAGCTGTTGCAGGCGCTGCTGGGCCAGTTTGCGTTCGGTGATGTCGGCGACAAACCCCTCTACTATGCCCTCCTGGCCGGGCTTGAGCAGCAGGTTCATCAGCACATCGAGGTGGCTGCCGTCCTTGCGCCGCAAACGGGTTTCGTAGCCATGCAGGCTGTGCTCGCGGGCGAGGATAGCGGTAATGGCCTGCAACTCCTCGGTGCCGCCGTCAAACAGGTGTGCGGCCAAGTCAGTCAGGGAAAACAGCACCGCTTGCGGGTCGTCGTAACCGAGCATGCGCGCCAGCGCCGGGTTGGCGGCACGCATGCCGTCCTGCAGGCTGGCCTGGAAAATCCCGTGCACGGCGTTTTCGAACAGCCACTTGTAGCGGTTGCGTTCGGCCTCCAGTTCGTCCAGACGGGCGGAAAGTTCCGGGTAGTGGCTTTTGCGCGCCGAGTGGTCGCCCAGCCCCAGCAGCCCGGCCAGCGCCCGTTGCTGCTCGTCAGAGGGCCTCGCCATAGACCACCTCAACATCACGCTGGCTCGACGCACGGGGGTTGGTGAGGATGCACGGGTCATCCATCGCATGTTGCGACAGGAACGGAATATCGGCAGTACGCACCCCATGCAGCCCCAGGGTTTCATGGAAGCCGATGGCGTGCTTCAGGGCAATCAGGTGCTCCACCAGGCGGCCGCAGATTTGCCGATGGTTGAGGCCACGGCAGTCGATGCCGAATACCTCGGCAATCACTTTGAAACGCTCGGGTGCCGAACTGTAGTTGAACGCCACCACGTGCTCCACCAGCACCGCGTTGCACAAGCCATGGGGCAAGTCGAGGAACCCGCCCAGGCTGTGCGACATGGCATGCACCGCGCCCAGAATCGCATTGGAGAACGCCAGCCCCGCCTGCATGCTGCCGAGCATGATCTTTTCGCGCAGGGCAATATCGGTGGGGTTTGCAATCATCTCCACCAGGTTGCCATTGATCAGGCGCATGGCTTCCAGCGCATGGGGATCGGTCAGCGGGCCATGGCCGGTGGAGACGAAGGCCTCGATGGCATGCACCAGCGCATCGATGCCGGTGCAGGCCGACAGGAACGGGTCCATGCTCAGGGTGGTTTGCGGGTCGATCAGCGACACGTCCGGCACCACCGCCTTGCTGACGATGGAGAACTTCATGCGCTCCTGCTGGTTGGAAATGATCACGAACTGCGACACGTCCGCCGAGGTGCCGGCGGTGGTCGGGATCAGGATCAGTGGCGGGCTGGGCACGCGGATCATGTCCACGCCTTCGAACTCGAGGATGCTGCGCCCGTGGGCGACCACGATGCCGATGGCTTTGCCGCAATCCATCGGGCTACCGCCGCCAACGGCGACGATAACGTCACAGTGGTTCTGCCGGTAGATCTCGGCGCCGAGCATTACCTCTTCGACTCGAGGGTTGGGAGACACGTCGGTGTACAGGCAGTAGTCGATGCCCTGGGCCTGCAGGCTGGCCTCCACATCCGCCACCCAGCCGGCGGCGATCACGCCGGGGTCGCTGACCACCAGGACCTTGCGTGCACCGAAGGTCTTGGCGTAATTGGCGACATTGTGCCGGCAGCCGGCACCAAAGATGATTTCAGGCGATACGAACTTGCGAAGCGGGCTGAAACTCTGGCTCATCGGAAAGCCTGTTCTTATTGTTCTGGAAGGTAACCGCCAGCGTAAAGCATCCGGCCGCGAAAGCAACCAGACCAAAGCGGGGCCACGGTTCATTCGACCCAGGCCTTGGCGCGGGCCACCTCCAGGAACGCCAGCACGTCCTCTTCGAGCCCTGCTGCGCTGGGGAAGCGCCTTGCCAGGCGATCTATGATGGCAGCCACGCTACGCTGGCCGTCCAGCAGCTCCAGTACCCAACCGGCACTGGCGTTGAGCTCGATGATGCCTCCGGGGTACAGCAGCACATGGCAAGCCTGCAGCGGCTCCCAGTGCAGGCGGAAACCTTTGCCCAAAGCCAGTGTGTGCTCGCGATCGATCAGCTTCACAGGGGCATCGGCACTGAAGGCCCGGCCACCGATGCGGTGGCCGGGCAGGCATCAGCGATTGGCGAAATACATCGTCACTTCGAAGCCAATGCGCAAGTCGGTATAGGCGGGTTTATTCCACATCGGGCAAGTCCTCTTCTTGTGCCGGAGAATTCCGGTAGAAGCATTAATGCACGGGGGCGGGCTGGGCCGAATGCTACTTTGGAACGAGCTTGCGGGGTGCGTTGGTAGGGGGCCTCTTCGCGGGCACGCCCGCTCCCACAGGCCTGCAGTTGTGCGGTCCCTGTGGGAGCGGGCGTGCCCGCCAAGCAAGCGGCGTGGTTTAGAAGAAGCCCAACGGGTTGATATCGTAGCTCACCAGCAGGTTCTTGGTCTGCTGATAATGGTCGAGCATCATCTTGTGGGTCTCACGGCCAACACCCGACTTCTTGTAGCCACCAAACGCTGCATGCGCCGGATACAGGTGATAGCAGTTGGTCCATACCCGCCCGGCCTTGATCCCCCGGCCCATGCGGTAGGCGCGGTTGATGTCGCGGGTCCACAGGCCGGCGCCCAGGCCGAATTCGGTGTCGTTGGCGATCGCCAGCGCTTCAGCTTCGTCCTTGAAGGTGGTCACGCCCACCACCGGGCCGAAGATTTCTTCCTGGAACACGCGCATCGTGTTGTTGCCCTTCAACAGGGTCGGCTGGATGTAGTAACCGCTTGCCAGGTCGCCCTGCAGCCGCTCGGCACTGCCGCCAGTCAGCAGCTGCGCGCCCTCCTCCTTGGCAACCTGCAGGTACGAAAGGATCTTGTCGTACTGTTGCTCGGAAGCCTGGGCACCGACCATGGTCTCGGTATCCAGCGGGTTGCCACGTGTGATCTTGGCGATTTTCTTCATCACCTCGGCCATGAACGGCTCGTAGATCGATTCCTGGATCAGCGCCCGCGACGGGCAGGTGCATACCTCGCCCTGGTTGAAGAACGCCAGCACCAGGCCTTCGGCGGCCTTTTCGATGAACGCGGGCTCGGCCTGCATGATGTCTTCGAAGAAGATGTTCGGCGACTTGCCGCCCAGCTCGACGGTGGACGGGATGATGTTCTCGGCCGCGCACTTCATGATGTGCGAACCCACCGGGGTGGAGCCGGTGAAGGCGATCTTGGCAATGCGCTTGCTGGTAGCCAGGGCCTCGCCAGCCTCGCGGCCAAAGCCCTGGACGATGTTCAGCACACCGGCCGGTAACAAATCGGCGATCAGCTCGGCGAAAATGGTGATCGACAGGGGCGTTTGCTCAGCCGGCTTGAGCACCACGCAGTTGCCGGCGGCCAGCGCCGGGGCAAGCTTCCAGGCGGCCATCAGCAGCGGGAAGTTCCACGGGATGATCTGCCCGACCACGCCCAACGGCTCATGGATGTGATAGGCCACGGTGCCTTCGTTGATCTCGGCGGCACCACCTTCCTGGGCACGGATGCAACCGGCGAAGTAACGGAAGTGGTCCGCCGCCAGCGGCACGTCGGCATTCAAGGTTTCGCGCACGGCCTTGCCGTTGTCCCAGCTTTCGGTGACGGCCAGCACTTCCAGGTTCTGTTCGATGCGGTCGGCGATTTTCAGCAGCATCAGGGCGCGGTCTTGCACCGAGGTCTTGCCCCAGGCTTGAGCGGCGGCATGCGCGGCGTCCAGGGCGCGGTCGATGTCCTGGGCAGTGGAGCGCGGGAATTCGGCAATCGGCTGGCCATTGACCGGCGAACTGTTGGTGAAGTATTGGCCAGCCAGCGGCGGCACGAACTCGCCATTGATGAAGTTGCCGTAACGTGGTTTGAAGGACACGACGGCACCTGGAGTTCCGGGTTGTGCGTAGATCATGCTGAGCCTCTGCGGGTCGATGCCTGTCCCACGACAGGCGATGGACCGATGGTAAAAAGCCCCGCGTGCCGGGCGAATGCATCGTTGGCAGCGGGGCTCTCGTCATTTGGTAGTAGGGTTACAGCGTTATGGCTGAGCGCTTGCCGTTTGCTGCAACTGTTTGGGCAGTTTGAAGGTCCAGAGCATGCCGCCCTGGTTGAAGTCCTTGACCCGCTTGGCCACTTCGCCGCCCCACAGCGGCACCGCACCACCCCAGCCGGAAACCACCGAAACGTATTGTTCGCCGTCCATTTCCCAGGTCACGGGCGAGCCGAGCACGCCGGAGCCGGTCTGGAACTCCCAGACCTTGTCGCCAGTCTTGGCATTGAAGGCCTGCAGGAAGCCTTCCGGCGTGCCGGTGAACACCAGGTTGCCCTTGGTGGTCAGCACCCCGCCCCACAGCGGCGCGTAGTTCTTGTGGCGCCACACTTCCTTGCCGCTGATGGGGTCGATGGCGCGCAGCACGCCGATGTAGTCTTCGTTGAGCGGCTTGATGGTGAAGCCGGCGCCGAGGAACGCCGCGCCCTTCTTGTAGGCGATGCCTTCGTTCCAGATGTCCATGCCCCACTCGTTGGACGGCACGTAGAACAGCCCGGTGTCCTTGTTGTAGGCCATCGGCATCCAGTTCTTGGCACCGAGGAAGGCCGGGGCGACGAACACCGAGCTGCCCTTGGCCTCGCTACCCGGCGCGCCTGGGCGGCTGGCGTCGTTGTAGATAGGCCGGCCATCCTTGTCCAAACCGGTGGCCCAGGTGATCTTGTCGACGAAGGGGAAGCCGCGGATGAACTTGCCGTTGGTGCGGTCCAGCACGTAGAAGAAGCCGTTGCGGTCGGCCGTGGCGGCAGCCTTGACCTCCTTGCCGCCGTCCTTGTAGTTGAACGAAATCAGCTCATTGACGCCGTCGAAGTCCCAGCCATCATGGGGCGTGCTCTGGAAGTGCCATTTGATGGTGCCGTCGTCCGGGTTCAGCGCCAGGCGCGACGAAGAGTACAGGTTGTCGCCGGGGCGCAGGTGCGAGTTCCACGGCGCAGGGTTGCCAGTGCCGAAC
The DNA here is from genome assembly GCF_001320565.1 of Pseudomonas sp. NBRC 111132. NCBI lineage: Bacteria > Pseudomonadati > Pseudomonadota > Gammaproteobacteria > Pseudomonadales > Pseudomonadaceae > Pseudomonas > Pseudomonas sp. NBRC 111132. Next base: position 981 of record NZ_BCBI01000042.1, on the reverse strand, counting down.
AGGATCAGGTTGGTTTCCGGGTCGTAGTACCCGCCCAGCCATGGCGCCGCACCGCCGGTCTTCCACAGGTCGCCAGGCCAGGTCTTGCCCGCCTCACCGCCAGAAATACCGTTTTCGATCGCCTTGCCATCCTTGTACACATAACCCATGTGCCCTTCCACGGTGGGGCGCATCCACAGCAGCTCGCCGTTTTCCGGGTTGTACGCCTGGATCTTGCCCACCACGCCGAACTCACCACCGGCAACGCCGGTGATCAGCTTGCCGTTGACGATCATCGGCGCGGCGCTGATGGAGTAGCCTTCCTTGTGATCGGCCACTTTCTTGCTCCAGACCACCTTGCCGGTGTCCTTGTTCAAGGCCACCAGCTTGGCGTCGAGGGTGCCGAAGAACACCAGGTCGCCGTACAGCGCCACGCCACGGTTGATCACATCGCAGCACGGGCGGATGTCGTCCGGCAGACGTGCATCGTATTGCCACAGCTTCTTGCCGGTGCGGGCGTCCACGGCGAACACCCGCGAGTAGGAGCCGGTCAGGTACATCACCCCGTCCTTGATCAGCGGCTGGGCCTGCTGGCCGCGCTGCTTCTCACCGCCGAAGGAGAACGCCCAGACCGGCCGCAGTTCCTTGACGTTGTTGGCATTGAGCAGGTCCAGCGGGCTGTAGCGCTGGCCCTGCACGCCCAGGCCGTTGGTCACGATCTGCTGCGGGTTCTTCGGGTCCTGGAGGATTTCTTCATTGCTGACAGCGGCGTGAGCCGCGCCGGCAAGCAGCATGGCGCTGAGCACCAGGCTCACGGCGAACAAGGGGCGACGTGGGGATCGGGTCATGACGGCTACCTTTGGCTTTATTGTTGTGTCCGGGAAAATTTCCCGGTGTGCCGAGAATTCTTGGTTGCCTACCCGGTTACCAACAATTGGCCGCAGTGCGGAGATTTCTAGTTCCTTGGTATCGGCTTGGGATTTGCGTGGGGGCACAGATCGA
>NZ_BCBI01000041.1:0-54802 GCF_001320565.1 Pseudomonas sp. NBRC 111132 | reverse complement strand
CCTGACAGGGCTGGCGCCACTTCATGGCTGGCGCCGTGCCCTTGTTGTAACAGCCTTGTGCTGCGAAGAGGCCCGTATAGCCGACACATCACTGTCAGCCGTACGGGCCTTTTCGCAGCACGAGGCTGCTACAACCATTCAGCCCAGATCGAGCAACCGTTTCACGCTGGCCAGAATGGCATTGGCGTCATAGGGCTTGCGTGTGACGGGCACGTGCTGCAGGTGCTCGGGAATGCTGATGCTGTCGCCATAGCCGGTGGCGAACAGGAACGGAATCTGCCGACGCACCAGTTCATCGGCCACAGAAATGGATGTGCCAGTGCCCAGGTTGACATCCAATATCGCGGCATCCGGTGTGCGACTGGCAATCAAGCGCAAGGCTTCATCTTCGGAGCTGGCGGTGATCACGTCCTTGATCTGCGCATCGTTGAGAATCTGTTCCAGGCCAATCGCGATCACCAGCTGGTCTTCGAGGATCAGCACACTCAGCCCTGTTTGCGCTGCGAAGATATCCTTGGCACGTGCGATGGGCGCAGCCAGGCTCGCGGGTTCGGCAGCCTCGGCCACGGAAAGGTGCATTGCAGGAATCTTGAACAACCCTTGCAGGCCTTCGGCGTGATACTCCACCGCGCTCGTGCCGCCAAGGTCGAACGGGATACTGCGGTCGATCAGCACCGAGCCAAAGCCATTGCGGGTAGGTGGCCGAACCGTTGGCCCGCCGCTTTCACGCCAACTGATGGCACAGGCGTTGGTAGCGTCGATGGCCCAGCTCACTGCAAGCTTGCCGCCAGCCCGCGACAGCGCGCCGTATTTGGCGGCATTGGTTGCCAGCTCGTGCAGCACCAAAGCCATGACCGAATAGGCGCGGGCATCAAGGGTAACATTCGGGCCCTGCAGCTCGATCACCCCAGCGGCGGTGCGGTAGGGTGAAAGCTCTGCCTCCAGCAGCTTGGCCAGTCGCCCGCCACCATCACCACGTACCACTTGATCGTGAGCGAGAGACAACGCCTGGATGCGCCCCTTCAGTGTCGCCACGTAGTCCTGCAGTGTCTGGCTTTCCGAGGTCGGGTGGGCAACCAGAGCGCCGATCAACGACAGAATGTTCTTGACCCGATGATTGAGTTCTTCGTTGAGGATGCGCTGGCGCACTTCCGCCTTCGTGCGCTCGCTGGCCAGTAGTTCGCTGTTGTACAGCACCACTTCGACGATGGCGGTACGGATGGAGTCGCCAAACTGGCGGTCCTGTTCGGTCCAGGGCAGCGACTGCTGGTGAACGGTTTCTTTCCAGATGGCAAAGCTTTTGCGGGGTGTCAGGCGGTCGCCCAGCAAGCCGCTGTCGTAGGTCTTGTTCGGGTCCCCGGCCCAGTCGAGCGTCTCGACCACCTCCTTGCGGAAGAAGATCAGGTAATCCCTCGGCTGCTGCGACATCGGGATGATCAGAACGCCCGATACTTCGGTAAAGTATGCCTGGGCTGAAGGTAATACCATCGACAGACGGTTGGACGCCCAGGTCCGGCCTTCGCTGACCATGTCTGCCAGGCGCAGCAAATCGGGGACGGCCGTTTTAGGCGGCGCCAGGCCGACGGTTGACCAGCGGCCTTGTAGCGACATGCCGATGCCATCGCAGGGGATCAGCGACATCAACCGTGGCAGGCGTGCGTGGAAGAACGAATCGATGTCAGCGGTCTGGTTGGCGTCGCGCAGCATGCTGTCCAGCGCTTTGTGAACCTGCACGGCAGCTTCGAGCTTCTGCCGGCTGCGCAAGGTCTCGATGTGCAGGGAGAAGAACTCGCCGAACATCTCCGCGGCTACCCGCTGCCCCATGGCCAGCGTGCGGGGTGCATAGTGGTGGCAGGCGATCATCCCCCACAGTTCGCTGTTGACGATCACCGATATCGACATCGAGGCGCCCACGCCCATGTTGCACAGGTACTCGCAATGGATCGGCGACACGCTGCGCAGGTGCGCGTAGGACAGGTCGAGCGGTTCGCCTGACGGATCGAGGACAGGCTCGATGGCCACCGTTTTGAACTGGGCGTCGGAAATGACCCGGATCGGGTTGCGCAGATAAAGCGCACGGGCCTGCTGCGGGATGTCGGACGCGGGAAAGTACTGGCCCATGAAGCTTTCGAGGTCGCTGCGCCTGGCCTCTGCGACCACCTTGCCGGCACCGTCGGTGCCTAGCTGGTAGATCATCACCCGGTCATAGCCAAGCACTGCTCGGACAAAGCGGGCGGCGTCGCGGAACAATTTGCTGGTTTGTTCGATTTCGCGCAGCTGGGCAATCAGGGTTCGCGCCAGCTCAATAGGCTCGGCGATGCTGGCGCCGGCCGGTTCGAACTCCAGGATCGCAGTGCCTTTGAACAGGTGGGCGGCGACATCGAAAGCCTGGCCGTTAGGCAGCCTAACGCTGAAGCTGAGTGCAGGGCGCGAGGCTTCGCGAGTACGGGCCAACGCGTTGCGCAAGGTGTGGGCTACCTCGTCCCCTAGCACCGCTTGCAGCTTCTGGCCCTTGATATCGCCTGTTATGCCAAGCACATCCGGGGCGTTGACTGAATGGCGCAGGACCACGGTCGCCGATGCATCACAGGCCAGCAGGCAGCCGTGGGGTTGGATGCTGCCGGGCGTCTGGATGGGCTCGCGGTCGCAGTTGGTCAGGTTTACTTGGGGGTTGAAGGTCATTGGCCGGTGCCTGTGGCTAAAGGGGAGGCAGCCAGCACGGCCTCCATCGTCCGTCAGACTAGCAGGCATTGCCGCATTTGGGCACGGCAGGTGAAAGCGCGCTTGCAAGCAAGGCCGAGAGGTTTGCATGCTCCGGCCCCTTACCTGTTACGTGATTCACTACGCTTCTTCGAAATGCATCTCGGGTGGCTGCTTGCTGAAACCGCGGGTAATTGCGGTCAGGTAAAGCATGCCCAGGCACAACCATCCCAGCCCCAGGTAGATTGCCAGGTGATCCAGGCTTGCCATCAGCCACACGTTGGACACCAAGCCCACCAGTGGGAATGCCAGGTATAGAAGTACGGCTGTGCCGCCGCGTTGCCCCATGGCCAGCCAGTAATGGAAGATGACCGCCAGGTTGACCAGGCTGAAGGCCAGGAAGGCGCCGAAGTTGATGAACGAAGTGGACGTGGTCACATCCATGCGCAAGGCGAGCAGGGCGACGACCCCGCACAGGATGATACTGGGCACTGGTGTGCTGAAGCGCTCGCTCAGCTTGCCAAAGAACGACTTGGGCAACACACCGTCACGGCCCATTGCATACAGCAGCCGGGAGGCGCTGGCTTGAGCCGACAGGCCAGAGGTGAACTGGCCAACGATCAGCCCCAGCAGGAAAACGCTCACGAACAGGTCGCCGCCGATGTTCTGGGCGATTTCATAGGCTGCCGCATCTGCGTTGATGAAGTCGGTAGACGGGTGGGCCAGCTGCACGAAGTAGCTGCAGGCGATGAACAGACCGCCGCCAATCAGGGTGATCAGCAGGATGGCCCTTGGGATGTTCTTGCGTGGCTCCTTGGTCTCTTCAGTCAGGGTACTGACGGCATCGAAGCCGAGGAAGGAGTAACAGGCGATCGCGGCACCGCTCATGATCAGCGGCAACTGGGCACCTTCCTTGTAGAAGGGCTCGAGGGTCCATAGCGGTACCGTGGGATCACCCCACACGTAGTGCACGGCGAGGGCGACAAACGCCGCCAGCACCAGAAGCTGAATGAGCATCAGCAGGCCGTTTACGGTTTTCGCCAGGCGCAGGCCAATCACATTGATGGTGGTGGTCACAGCGATGAACGCCAGAACCCAGATGGCCTGCGGCACACTGGGGAAAGCCGAGTGCAGGTAGGCGGCACCAATCAGCCAGATCGCCATGGGCAGGAACAGGTAGTCGAGCAGCACCGCCCAACCGGTGATGAAGCCCAGTTGCGGGCTGATCGACTTGCGTACGTAGGTATAGGCGGACCCGGCAACCGGGAAGGCGCGCGCCATGTTGCCATAGCTCAAGGCGGTGAACAGCATGGCGATGGCGGCCGCAAGGTAGGCTGCGGGCACCATCCCTGCGGTGGTATCCGCCAGAATGCCAAAGGTGCCAAGGACGATGATCGGGGTCATGTAGGCGATGCCGAAAAGCACCACCGAACCCAGCGAAAGTGTTCGCTTGAGTGTGGCCATTACTGCTTGCTCCAGCTTGTGATTGTTATTCAGAGTCGAACGTGCTGCCGTCCTTGGCGGCCTTGCTTGCCCGTGAGGGGGCTTGAATGGCGGAGTATCAGGAGGGGATGATCAATTCGCGCAGGCCGTTTTCATGCTCGAGCAGTTCACCTGGCAGGCGAATACGGCGCTGGGCGATGTAGCTGTAGTCGCGCCGTGCTTGTTGCAGTTGCTCCATGGCCAGCTCGACGGTCATGCGGCACTCGCCACGGCCCGCTTCGCATAGCAACTGGCCGTAGGGGTCGACCACGGCACTGCCACCGGCAAAGACCAGGCCGCCATCACCGTCACCGACCCGGTTGACCATGACCGCGAAGGCCTGGTTTTCCATGGCACGCGCGCTGATGGCGGTTTTGTGAGTTGGGCCATACGGGTCCATGTTGCCGTTGGTGACGATGATCAGCTCGGCGCCGAGCTGGCCCAGGGCGCGGGCGGATTCGGGGAATTCGATGTCGAAGCAGATCAGCAAACCGACACGCACGCCTTTGAACAGGGTGGTGGCATAGCGATCCCCTGGGGTGAACACGCCGGAGTCTGATGCCCACAGGTGGGTCTTGCGGTAGCTGAGGGCGACGCCCTCCGGCGTGACCAGCACGGTGGTGTTGTAGAAGTTGCCGTCGACGGCGGCTTCGGCCATGCCCACCACTACAGCAACATCCCGCGCACAGGCTGCCTGCTGAATGGCCGTGATGCTCGGGCCATCGAGCGTTTCGGCGACCTGGCCAATGTTGTCTTCGGTAGGGAAGCCTGTCAGCTGGGTTTCGGGAAACACCAGCAGGTCGGTACCTGCGTGGCAGTTGTTGATTGCCTCGATGGTACGCTGCAAATTGTGTGCGGTGTCGCCATCGCGACCGGCCAGTTGCACCAGTTCGACCTTCATGTGGATTCCTCGACTGTCTGCTTCAACCACCATGCGCAAGCGGCATGGGGCGTAAAAAACGACCCCGGTAAAGGTTCGGTCAGCGTAAGCTAGCCCGGATTATGGGGTGGTGATCACGCTGGGGGTATTACGCCCACGTGGTAACCCTGCAGGGGTAGAGGATGAATTTTACGCTGCACGACATTGCCTGGCACCGAGCGGTGGGCCAACTGATCGAAACGCTCGATAAAGCGCATTTCTGGCCTGCCCTGGTGCGGCTGTTGAACGAATACGTGCCCTGCGACAGTTGGGTCGCGCTGCTGTTTTCGGCGGGGCAACCGCAGGTGTTTGCCGAATGCCCCAGCGAGGACGGCAACCCTGATCCGCTGTTCCAGGATTACTTGAACGGCCTGTACCTGCTGGACCCCTTCTATGTGGCCAGCCGCGAAGCTGCGGCATCTGGCCTGGTGCGGCTGGCGGACGTCGCCCCCGAGTGCTTCGAGCAGACCGATTACTACCAGCGCTACTTTCGCCTCAACGTGGTAGCGGATGAAATTCAGTTCAACGTGCAACTGGATGCGCAACGTACGCTTTGCCTTTCACTTGGCTGCAAACGCCGTTTCACCCTTGAACAGGTCACCCTGCTGGAACTGTTGCGGCCTTGGGTGTCTGGCCTGATGCGCCAGCGCATGGCTTTCGAGCGAGAGTTGTTGGAGGCGGCCACCAAGCCTGCGCCGCACTGGCAAAGCCGCATGGAGGAAAAGGTCGAGCAGATGCAGTCGCCGCTGACCGGACGTGAGCTGGAAGTGGGCCGGCTGATGCTCAGCGGCTGTTCGAGCAAGGAGATTGCGCGCAAGCTGGAAATCTCTGTCGAAACCGTAAAGGTGCACCGCAAGCATATGTACAGCAAGCTGGGGATCAAGTCGCAATCGGAGTTGTTTTCGCTGTTTCTTCAGGCCCAGCTGGGTTGACTCAAGGTGATGTAGGCTCCGCGCGTTCATCGGTGAACCCCAGCTCACGGATGAACATCGAAAACAGTTCCGGGTGGGATGAGATGTTCAGCTTCGCGTACAGGTGGCGCCGGTGCACCTTGATGGTCTCCGGCGAGATCCCCAGCCGTTGCGCCATCGCCTTCGACGAGTAGCCGCGCAGTATCAGGCGGGCAATTTCCAGCTCGCGCTCGGACAACAGGCCTTGGGCAAACCTGGCCAAGGCATCGCCAACCGGTGGCCGCACGGGCACCGAGATGTCGCTACGCGCCCAGTGCTGCTGAAGCAGGGCCAGCACCCAGGCACTGACCAGGTTGAACTTGCCCAGTTCCGTTGCATCGAAAGCGCGGCGCATGCCCAGCGACAGTGACAACACCCCGTCCGGCAACTGCAACAGAAACTGGATTTCGTCCACCAGCACATGGTCCTGGAAGTAGTTCTGGTAATAGTCCGTTTGCCAGAAATGGTCCGGGGCCACTTCTTCCAGGTGGTAGCAACCACTGGCCAAGCCTTCGCGGGCGGCCTGGTAGAAAGGGTCCAGCAGGTACAGGCCGTCCAGGTACAGCTCACCTGCGGCCGGCGCTGGCGCGGCGTCGTATTCCTCAAGCACCTGGGGCGCGCCATGGGCCGCGAAGTGAATCGCCAGTGCGTTGTCGAACGGCACCCAGTGGCGTAGCACCAGGATCAGCTGGCGCCAGAAGCGCGGGCTGCCAATCTGCTCGATCGCTCTGGCCAACGCGGTATGAGCGGCAACTTCATGAAAGAGAATGTCCACGACGGCGTCCTTGAAAGCGGTAGGGCATTGGCGCTCGCTTTGCCACAGCTGTCAACCGGGGGTACCCCTTAGTGGGAATTGTCCGACTGGGCGCTGGCGCATAGATTTCATCCCCATCAAGCGGGCCGTCGAGCTCGCCATGTTTCGTTTCCTGGTTCTGCCTCCTGACACTAACAACAACGTGAGGATGAACAAATGACGTCCTGTAGTGCACCCCTCTCGAAACTGAAACCGACGCTGAGCGTCGCTGATGTCGTCGCCATCACCGTATCTTCGGTTACCCCCGCCAGCTCGGTCTTCGTCATCGCGCCATTTGCCATCGCCCAGGCAGGTACCGGGGTGATCTGGGCCTTCATGCTCGGTGGCGTGCTGGCGCTGATGTTTGCACTTTGCTATGCCGAACTGGGGCGCGCCCACAGTGCTGCCGGGGGAGAGTACGTGTTTGCCAAACGGGTATTTGGCGGCATGGCCGGTTACGCCACCTTTCTTACCGTGCTGGCGATGCTGGTGTTCATTCCACCGGTACTGGCAACCGGGGCTGCCACGTACTTGAATGCGGCGCTGGGCTCCCAGCTTGATGGGCAGGCGGTGGCCCTGGTGATTGTCGCCCTGGGGTATCTGCTGGGTATCCTCAATATAAAGTTGAACGCATGGGTTACCGGCATCTGCCTGTTGCTTGAGGTAGCGGCGCTGATGGTGATCGTGGTGCTGGGCTTCGGCCATGCCCAGCAACCGCTCACCAGCCTGGTCAGCCCACTGGTGCTCGATAACGGGATACTGCATGCGGCACCCTGGGCGCTGGTGATTGGTGCGGTCGGCACGGCGTTGTTTTCCTTCAATGGTTTTGGCGGCGCAGTGTTGCTGGCAGAAGACATGAAGTGCGGCGGGCGTGGCATCCCCAAGGCGGTGCTGTGGTCACTGGTGCTGGTGGTGGCCATCGAAGTGATCCCGCTGCTGGCACTGCTGATCGGCGCGCCCTCGCTGGAGGCGATGCTGGCCAGCCCGGACCCGATTGGCTACCTGCTGACGGCGCATGGCAACGAAACGCTGTCGCGCCTGGTGAGTGGCGGGATTTTCCTGTCGGTGTTCAACGCCATCATCGCCCTGGTGATCCAGAGTGGGCGGGTGATCTACAGCAGCGGGCGGGATGCGTTGTGGATGCCGGCCCTGAACCGTACATTCACCCGCATTCATCCCAAGTGGGAGTCGCCGTGGTTGGCCACGCTGTTCCTTGCCGTGCCTTCCACGGCCCTGACCTTCAGCTCCAACCTGGCAGAACTCACGTCTTTCACCGTACTGCTGATCCTCTGTGTGTACCTGGTCGTGGGGTTGTGCGCACTGTTCAGCCGGGTACTGCGCCGTGATCGCGAGCACCCGTACCGTATGCCGCTGTGGCCGTTGCCGGCACTGGCTGCCGTGACCGGTGCCGGTTACCTGCTGACGACCCTGCTGAGTGCGGCTTCGGCCCGGGACATCTTCATCATTGTCGGGCTTCTGCTTACCTCCATGTTGCTGTATGGCACATATGGCAGGTTGAGCCCGGCGTTTCAGAAACTTTGAGCGAGAGACATGATGCGAGCACGCGACTTCGGTATCACGCTGGGCCTTGGTCAACCAGGCCCGTACAACGCAATCACCGATGTACCGGGTGTACGGGTTGGCCACGCCACCCTGAACACGACCCATGACGGAAAACCTGTGCGTACCGGTGTCAGTGTCATCGAGCCCCGCGAAGGCCCGGCGCGCCATCAGCCTTGTTTTGCCGGCTGCCATGTATTGAACGGCAATGGCGATGCCACAGGCCTGGAGTGGATTCGTGAAGCGGGCCTGTTGACGACCGCCATTGCCACCACCAACACGCACAGCGTTGGGGTGGTGCGCGACGCGCTGATCGCCCACGAGCATGCGACCCTGGCGGACGCATCGACCTACTGGTGCATGCCGGTGGTGATGGAGACCTACGACGGCGTGTTGAACGACATCTGGGGCCAGCATGTCAACGCGGACCTGGTTCAGCAAGCGCTGGGGGCAGCATGCAGCGGGCCGGTGGCCGAGGGTGCCGTAGGCGGCGGCACCGGGATGATCTGCCATGAGTTCAAAGGCGGGATTGGTACGGCGTCACGGGTGTTGCTGGCAGAGCAGGGTGGCTGGACGGTGGGCGCCTTCGTTCAGGCCAATCATGGCCAGCGTCGGGAGCTGCGGGTGGATGGCTATCCCGTGGGCCGGGTGTTGCTTGGCCTCCCTTCGCCATTTGACCAGCAGGACACCCCTGGCATGGGCTCGATCGTGGTGGTATTGGCCACCGATGCACCGTTGCTGCCACATCAATGTCAACGCCTGGCGCAACGTGCTGCGCTGGGCATTGCCCGCACCGGGGGCGGCACCGATGACTCCAGTGGCGACATCTTCCTGGCCTTCTCGACGGGGAACACCGGGCTGGCGCCTGCCGATTACAACCGCCGCGATCTGCCGGTGACCGCGCAAGTGGCGATGGTCAACAACGACCATATTTCGCCGCTGTTCGCCGCGGCGGCCGAGGCCGTGGAGGAAGCCATTGTCAACGCGATCCTGGCAGGCAGGTCGATGCTGGCAGGAGATGGGCGAGAGGTGCCTGGCCTTGAGGGGGCACGCTTACTGATGGCCCTCGAACAAGTGGGCTGGCAGGCTCAAGGTTGATATTTGGGGAAGTGCGTATACCTGGGGAGTACAGATGTTCTCCTTTCGATAATTGCTTGTATGCAGGCGGTGATCGGTGGTCTCATCCCGCGCCTGAGCCAACAGGTATTGAAAGATGAACCGCCCGCTATTTGTTTCCATCGATGGCCCCAAGGGCACCGGCAAGACCACGCTGCTGGAAGCCGTTACCCAGGCCCTGAGGGTGGAAGGAAAAAAGGTGATTCGTCTTTGCGAAAGAAACAACGACCCCTACCGGCGCGAAACCATGGCCCTGGTCAACCAGCTCGCCAGAAGCCCTTGCCAGGACCTGGAGTTCAGGGTGTGCGAACGCTTTGCTGAAAGCCGTGCGTGGATTTCCCGACATGTACTGCCTAGGCAGCCAGCTGACAGCATCATCCTGATTGATCGCTGGTACCCCTCTGACGCTGCGTTCCGCCGCACTGTGCCGTTTGACCATATCTTGCGCCTGAACCTTGAACGAAGCGTGCAAGTGCCAGATTTGCATGTCGGGGTTGTCACCGCCCCAGAAACTTCATGGGCAAGGGCTGCGGCCCGCACGCGCGGGCTGGGCAGCACGGTGATCCACAACCTGGATGAGCAGGTGGCCTGTACCGAGGCGTTCGAGCGGGCGGTTGCAGCGCACGGCTGGGTGCTGTGCCGCAATGAAGGGACGATCGAGGCGGCCACACGGCAACTGGTTGGCGAGATTGATCGAGTACTGCGAATGAAATGGACTCAAGCCTCGACCGATGAGTGATGGCCTGTGATCAGCCATTGCCCATCAATGCGTTCAAAGGTGAACAAAAACCTTGCCGGCACCACGTGCTGCTCACCGCCATTGCGGTAGACGAAGGTGTAGAGCCCGCCGACCACCACGGTGCCGAGCTTGCGGCTGACGCGCTTCTTGAACACCTGAACGTCACACACCAGCCCATCATTGGCCAGGAAGTTGTCGAAGTAGTTGCGTCGGCTGTCATCACAATCGCGCACCTGGTTGGACAAGGTCGGCACCAGAATGGCGTCTGGCGCATACAGTGCCAGCACCTGGTCCACGTCACGCGTGGCTACCGTTGCAGCCCACCGATAAAGCGCCGCCTTGGCACCCGCCAGGCAGGCCAGTTCGGTGTCGGCATAGGGTTCAATGTTCTGGGCTGCGGTAGGCGTAGCGCTCATGGGGGCTTGCTCACATAAGGTTCAAAAGGGATGGGTGGCATGTTCATGCCGGGATGAGATAATGTGTTATAACATAACATTATCGAGACAAGTTTCAGATCATGTCCCTCAAGTGCGAACACCTCGTGGTGGGCAGGAACCAAAAGGAAGCTCCTGCATGAGCCGAATCCTTGTCAGGAATGCCCGCTTGGTGAACGAAGGCAAGGTTTCCGATGCAGACGTCCGGGTTACCTGCGCACGCATCGAGAAAATCGCCAGCAGCATCTGGGGTTGCCGCTGGTGCTGCATACACTTTCGGCGTTGTGTTGAACGAACACTGTCAAGGGTTGCCTCTGGCATTCAATGCACAGCGGCACTGACCCTTTTGAACCTGACGCAAGAGTGATAGCGATGAACGAACAAGAGCTGCTTCGCATGCCTGCACAGGCCTACATGGATGCCTCGCAGCAGGCATTCTTCCGTGACCTGCTGCTGTCGCAGCGCACAGTGTTACAAGCGCGAATCTCCAGCGAGTTCGAACTCATGCGCACATTCGAGCCAAGCAGTGACCCTTCCGACCTGGGCACTGTGGAGGAGCAACGGCAATGGCAGTTGCGCCTGCTCGAGCGGGAAAAGAAGCTGCTGGACAAGATCGACGAAGCCCTCCAGCGCCTTGCTCGGGGCGAATACGGGTGGTGCAAGGACACTGGCGAGCCCATCGGCCTGAAACGCTTGCTGCTGCGGCCAACAGCGACGCTGAGCATTGAGGCCAAGGAGCGGCAAGAGCGCAGGGAGCGGCACATACGCGATGACTGAGGCGCTCAGCCTGATCTAAGTGTTCAACGGTAACCTCGCACTCGGATACCCCTTTGGAACCTGAGGAGGTTACTCGATGAATGCGCCGAGCAGCACTTGGCTCAACAAAGTACCGGAAGTGACGCTGTCCTTCTGGATCATCAAGATCATGTCCACCACGGTGGGCGAAACGTTCGCCGACTTTCTCGCCGTCGACGTAGGCTGGGGGCTGGCCATCACCAGTGCGGTGATGGCCGTGCTGCTGGCGGGTGCGTTGGCCTTGCAGTTGCGCAAGCGCCACTGTGAACCCTGGATTTACTGGCTGTGCGTGGTGCTGGTGAGCATTCTGGGCACCCAGATCACCGACATCCTGACCGACGAACTGGACATCAGCCTTTACGCCAGCACAGCGTTTTTCTCGGTGTTGCTGGCTGCCAACTTTGCGATCTGGTACGTGCTGGAGCGCAACCTGTCGATACGCGAGATCGTTACCGCCAGGCGCGAGCTTTTCTATTGGACCACCGTGCTTTGTACTTTCGCGCTAGGCACTGCTGGCGGTGACCTGGCTACCGAAGCGTTGGGGCTTGGCTTTGATATCGGCGTGGTGATCTTTGCCGTATTGATCGCCGTTTGCGTGCTCGCCTGGCGACTGGGCGCCAGTACGGTGCTGGTGTTCTGGGTGGCTTACATTCTGACTCGACCACTTGGTGCTTCCCTGGGCGACCTGCTGACTCAATCGCACGCATATGGCGGCCTCGGCATGGGGGCCACCTGGACCAGTGCACTGTTCCTTTGCGTCATCTTCATCCTGGTCGGCGTTGCCCAGTTCAGCGCCGAACAGTCCAAACGGCTCGCCCGTTGATCAAAATAAGGTAGTTACCCATGATTTCGCATCGTTTACGCATAGCGACGTTGGCAATCGCCTGCACGTTTGGCGTGCTGCTAACCCAAGGTTGTTCCAAACCGGATCAACAACAAACACAGCAGGCACCTGCGGGCGCCCAAGCAGCGACCAAGCTGGGCGACCTCAGCCCATTCCGGGCCATTGCCGAGGATGTGGCGGCCAAGGTCGATGCCCAGGACTTACCGGCTGCCAAGGCCCGCATCAAAGACCTGGAAAAAAGCTGGGACGACGCCGAGGCCGGGATCAAGCCACGCGCGGCCAGCGACTGGCATGTACTGGACAAGGCTATCGATCGGGCACTCGATGCACTGCGTGCAGGCCAGCCGCAGCAGGATGACTGCAAAGCGGCAATGGATGCCCTGTTGAAAGCTTTCGACAACCTGCAAGGGCTACGACAAGGTTGAAGCGAGGAACAATCAGTCACCGTGCACTCGGCTATTGTTCCATCACGTGCTCATTTTGGGGAAGGCAATGCGGGTGTTACTGGTCGAAGATGACAGCATGATTGCCCAGGCACTGCAGGACGCGCTGGCAACGGCGGGTTACGCGGTGGACTGGGTAGCCGATGGCCTGACCGCAGAGGCGGCCTTGCGCACGCAGGCCTATGACCAGGTGCTGCTCGACCTGGGGTTGCCCGGGCAAGATGGGCTGCAAGTGCTGCAACAGCTGCGTGCAGCCGACAACCCCATTCCCCTGCTGATCATTACCGCGCGCGCGGAGCTTGATGACCGCGTGCGCGGGCTGGATGGCGGAGCGGATGATTTCTTGCAAAAGCCCTTTGAAATGGCCGAATTGCTTGCCAGGATGCGCGCCGTCATGCGGCGCAAAGGCGGGCGTGCAACCCCTGAGCTGGGCAACGGCACGGTCAGCCTGGACCTTGTCAGCAAATGCGCCAGGGTGATGGCTCAGCCGCCTGTTCAGCTTTCCAACCGAGAGTTCGCCTTGCTTCAGGCATTACTGATCCGCCCGGGGGCGATCCTGTCGCGGGCAGAACTGGAGGACCGGCTATACGGGTGGGGTAACGAGGTTGAAAGCAACGCGGTGGAGTTTCTCATCCATGCCTTGCGCCGCAAGCTGGGCAAGGATGTGATTCGCAATATCAGGGGGTTGGGATGGATGGTCTCAAAAGGCGCCTGAACCAGTCCCTGCAGCTACGCCTGTCGCTAGGGTTGTCCCTGGCGATACTGCTGGTTGCGACAATGAGTGGGGTATTCAGCTACTTCTCGGCCTTCGATGAGGCGCTTGAGCTGCAGGACAACAGCCTGCGCCAGGTTGCGGCATTGTACATGCGCCAAGGCTTGGCATTTCATTACCCAGCCAACGAGCATTCTGTCCCAGGCGACGATGAAGAAACCCGCATCGTCATCCAGTATCTGGCTGATGGACAGGCCGTCAGCCATGCTGATGACAGCCTGTTGCCGTTGCCCATTCCGGGCGCTGTGGCCAATGGCTTGACTACCGTAAATGTCGGCAACGAACCTTTCCGTGTGCTGGTGAACACCGATTCTTCCGGCAAGCGTTTTGCCGTTGCGCAGGAAATTGACAGCCGCAATCGCGATGCCCGCGATAGCGCATGGCGTGCATTGCTGCCATTCGCCATCCTCTTTGCCATTTTGCTGGTGGTGGTGGCCAACCTGATTCGCGAGCTGTTCAGGCCTGTCGCGAGTTTGGCGGCAATGCTCGACCGCCGTGATGATCAGGACCTGCGGCCGATTGATGAGCGTATGCTGGCCATCGAAATACGCCCTTTCATCCAGGCAATCAACCGGCTGCTGGCGCGTGTTGCCCGCACCCTGGAAAGCCAGAAGCGCTTTGTCGCCGATGCAGCCCATGAACTGCGCACCCCCCTTACAGCCCTTTCACTGCAGGTGGAAGGCCTTGAACCCGAAGCAATGACGGCCCGCGCCCAGGCCCAAGTGGCCCAACTGCGGCTTGGTATCGCCAGAAGCCGCAAGCTCATCGAGCAACTGTTGGCGCTGGCGAGCGCCCAGCTCGGCGCGCTGCCGACAGCTGCGGTTTCTCTGCATGAAGTCTGCCGTCGGGTGCTGGAAGATCTGATGCCCTTGGCCGAGCAGAAGCAGCTCGACATCGGCCTGGAAGGTGACGATGCACGCTTGCCCATACGCGAAGTCGAGTTGAGGACCGTGATCAGCAACCTGGTCGAGAACGCCATTCGCCATGCCCCTGTGGCGGGCCATGTCGACCTGCGTGTGGAGCAGGGCGTCGGCCAAGTCACGCTCAGTGTCAGCGACGATGGCCCGGGCATTGACCCGCAAGAGTGGGAGCGCGTGTTCGACCCGTTCTATCGTGGCACTGGCTCGGTGGGGGAAGGCTCCGGCCTGGGGCTGTCGATAGTACGGACCATTGTTCAGCGTTGCGCAGGCGAGGTGGACGTGGGGTACACCGATGCGGCGCGCCGCCAGGGCTGGCGGGTATGTTTGCGTTGGGTGACAAACAGCGGTTGACGATCCGTCAGGGTGTCAGGCGCCCTGACGGTCGATATCCCGGCGCAGGACCACCGACGTGGTAATGTCATCCACTGATTCGTGACGTGCCACATTGTCGCGTACCTGGTTGAGGTCGTCGATTGTCCGGGTCTCCACTTCAACCACCAGGTCAAGCTGCCCGCTCACCGATGAAACCCGCCGCACGCGCGCGTCCGTTGCCAGCTGGTCGAGCAGCCCCATGGCAGGTGTGCGCTGCAACGTCACCAGCAAGATCGCCCTTATCACGTTGGCGTCTATTTCGCCGATGTCCGCGCGATAGCCACGGATGACCCCGCTGCGCTCAAGGTTGGCGACGCGCTCGGTAGTGGCGCTTCTGGAAAGGCCTATGCGGCCGGCCAACGCCTTCAGCGCAATACGCGCATCTTTCGAAAGTACTTCAAGAATCTCACGATCTTTTGCGTCCAGGTCACGCATTGCACCACCCAATAAGCTCGCCGTCTTTATGCCGGCCGGAACCGGCATAATGCCTGTCGATCCCGACCGTATGCAGGGTGTCGGTTTCGGTGGTGCATGACAAGCTATTGAAAAAACAATTTGCTCGCTCGGAACGTGATGATATGACAGACCTTTCCCACCCGGCACCTCGGTTTTCGGCAAGCGATGCAGAGGGCCTTGCAAAAGATTTCTTCAATGTCACCGGCATTGCAACGCCCCTGGACGGGGAGCGTGATTGCAACTACCGGCTGAAGACGGGCATGGATGCAGGCTGGATCCTGAAAATCGTCAATGCCAGCGAGCCCAGGGTAGAAAGCGAGTTTCAAACCGCGCTGCTCGATCACCTGGCCGTGCATGGCGCGCACTTGGGCGTGCCCCACCTGCGGGCCAGCGTGGCGGGCGATTACCTACCGACGGTGACCAGCGCCACAGGTGAACAGCACGCGGTGCGCCTGGTCAGCTGGTTGGCCGGCACGCCGCTCGCCGAGGCCAGGCGCTCCTTTGCGCTGATGAGAAACTTCGGCCAGGCACTCGGTGAGCTTGACCGCGCCCTGCAGGGCTTCATGCACCCGGGCGCCGTTCGTGAACTGGACTGGGACCTGCGCCATGCGGCGCGCGCTCGATCACGCCTGCACTGCATCAAGAGCCCCGAGCGGCGGGCCATTGCCGAACGTTTCATCACCCAGTTCGAGCAGACTGTCCAGCCCAGGCTGGCTTCACTTCGCGCCCAGGTGATCCACAACGACGCCAACGACTGGAACATTCTGGTCGATGCCGAATCCACCAGCAACGTAACTGGCTTCATCGACTTTGGCGACGCAGTGCATAGCGTGCTGATTGCCGAAGTCGCGATCGCCAGCGCTTACGCCATTCTCGACATGGACGACCCGATCGGCGCTGCTGCTGCGCTGGTGGCCGGCTTCCATGAAAAATACCCGCTGCAAGCGCAAGAGCTTGATGTGCTGTTCAACCTGATTGCCATGCGCCTGGTCATCAGCGTGACGTTTTCTGCTTCGCGGCACGATCAGGCAGGCGACAATCCCTACCTGGCGATCAGTGAAGCACCTGCCTGGCGCCTGCTGGAACAGCTTGATGCGATGAACCCACGGCTGGCCACCGGCATCCTGCGCAAGGCCTGTGGTTTCGATGCCATCGACGGTGCCGGGGAAATCCGCCGCTGGATTGCGGATAACCACAAAGCGTTCGCCGACCTGGTGCGCCCTTCAGCCGCCATCCTCAACAAAGTGATCGCGCCGTTTGGCGACGCCAGCCACGAAATGACCATCGCTTCGGCCGAGCAACGTCCTGCGGATGCGACCCGCTGGTGGGACACGTTCTCTGCCGCGCACAAGGTGCCGCTGGCCATCGGGCCATGGGGCGAGTTGCGCACCATCTATACCGACAGTGCTTTTGAGTCCCGTTTCATCAAGGGGCAGCGCCGCACCTTGCATGTGGGTGTCGACCTGGTGATGCCGGCGGGTACGCCTTTGTACGCACCGATCGCCGGCACCGTCAGAAGCGTCGAGATAGAACCAGACCCGCTTGGGTATGGTGGCCTGGTGATGATCGAGCACGCACCGACAGGTTGCCCGCCATTTCTGACCTTGTGGGGGCACATGGCCCATGAGGCGCTCGGCCGCTTGAAAGCCGGTGACAAGCTAGAGGCTGGCGACCTGGTCGGTTACATGGGCACCGACCATGAAAATGGCGGCTGGATCCCCCACCTGCATCTGCAGATGGCCACCGATACCCAGCTGACCGCGAGCGAGGTCATTGGCGTTGGTGAGCCAGAGTACCGTGACGTGTGGGCTGACTTGTTCCCTGATGCCTCGATGTTGGCCGGTATTCCACCAGAGACCTACGACCAGCAGGGGATGACCAAGGCCCAGATCATTGCCAAGCGCAAGGAGTTGCTGCTACCGAACCTGTCAATTTCGTACACTGACCCGATCAAGTTCGTGCGTGGCGATGGCGTATGGCTGATCGACAACTTCGGTCGGGCTTACCTGGACTGCTTCAATAACGTCTGCCACCTGGGCCATAGCCATCCCGATGTGGTCGAAGCCTTGACCCGTCAGGCTGGGCGATTGAACACCAATACCCGCTACCTTCATGACAACATTGTCGAATATGCCGAACGCCTGACCGGCACCTTGCCAGAGGGGCTTTGCGTCGCGTCCTTTGGTTGTTCGGGCAGTGAAGCCAACAGTTTGATGCTGCGCATGGCGCGCAACTACACAGGCAGTGACCAGGCAATCGTGCTGGACTGGGCCTACCACGGCACCACCCAGGAGCTCATCGACCTGAGCCCATACAAGTACAAGCGCAAGGCCGGCAAAGGCAGGGCGGCGCATGTTTACGAGGCGGTGGTCCCGGACAGCTACTACGCGCCCGAGCATTGGCCAGTGGAAGAGCACGGCAAGCGCTTTGCCGAGTCGGTAGCAGAGCAACTGGATGCCATGCGCAAGGCAGGCAAGAAGCCCGCCTTTTTCCTTGCCGAGTCGATTCCCAGCGTGGCGGGGCAGGTGTTCCTGCCCGAACACTACCTGCAGGAGGTATACGCCATGGTGCGCGCCGAAGGTGGGCTGTGCCTGGCCGATGAGGTACAGGTCGGGTTTGGCCGCGTCGGCAGCCACTGGTGGGCATTCGAGACTCAGGGCGTAGTGCCGGATGCTGTCACCATGGGCAAGCCGATCGGTAACGGCCACCCGATGTCGGCGGTCGTGACCACGCGCGAGGTTGCCGATGCCTTCAACAACGGCATGGAGTATTTCAATACCTTCGCCGGCAACCCCGTGTCGTGCGCGGTAGGCCTGGCAGTGCTCGATGCGATCGAGCGCGACCAGTTGAAGGAAAATGCCTTGAACGTTGGCAATTACCTGCTCGATGGTTTCCGCAAGCTGCAGCAGCAATTTGATGTGATTGGTGATGTGCGCGGCCTGGGCCTGTTCCTCGGCATTGTGCTGGTCACTGACCGTCAGTCGAAGGTGCCGGCCACGGCCTTGGCCAGGAAAGTAGCCGACGGCGCCAGGGAGCGCGGCGTGTTGATCGGCACCGAGGGCCCGCATGACAATGTGTTGAAAATGCGGCCTTCAATGATTTTCAGCCGGGCCAATGCCGATTTCCTGCTCGAGGTGCTGAAAGACAGCTTCATCGCAGCGCTGAAATAGCCTATCGGCTGGGCAGGAGGGCGTGCCGAGGGGCACGCCCTTTGTCGTGTGCTCAGGCTTTTTGGCGGTCAATATCGCGCCGTAGCACCACCGCCGTAGTGATGTCGTCTACAGAGTCATGGCACGCCACAGCGTCTCGTACCCGGTTCAAGTCATCGATCGTCCTCGCCTCTACTTCGACCACCAGGTCGAGTTGCCCGCTGACCGATGAAACCCGTTTCACCTGGGCGTTTTGTGCCAGCAGGTCCAGCAGCCCGAGTGCTGGTGTACGTTTCAGTGCTACCAGGATAATCGCCCGTATTACATTGGCATCGATTTCACCAATGTCGGCACGGTAGCCGCGAATGACCCCGCTACGCTCCAGCTGCAAAACCCGCTCGCTGGTAGCACTTCGCGACAGGCCGATTCTTGCCGCCAGCGCTTTGAGTGCCACGCGTGCTTCCTTGGAAAGTATCTCGAGGATTTCCCGATCTTTGATGTCTAATTCGCGCAATGCTGGCACTCCTGCCTGTTCACCGGTAAATGGCCGGATGCCCCAGTGAAGTGCAGGAGGCACGCCAGCCGAATACTTGCTAGTTTTTGGTGCATTGCAAGACACTACTCCAGTTTTGAAACCGGTCGAAGTAGCGCCGACATTATGTCGGTCGATCCCGGCAATGTGCCACCCGAACACGCACATTGCAGGGTGATTTCAAGGTGTCCGTGTGCAAAGCTCTTTGTGAAGGAGGGGCCATCAGCGCCCCAGACAATAAGAAATACAAACTTCCAAGGAGTGCCTCGATGCGGGTAAGAAAAACCAGGATGCTACTTGCATCCAGCGCAGTGGCAGTAATTGCATTGTTCTCTCAGGGCGTGGCGCAGGCCGATGACTTGCAGGCAGTTCAAGAATCAAAAATACTGCGCGTGGCCATGAGCGGCCAGTACGCTCCCTTCAGTTTCGCCAACGAAAAGAATGAAATTGTGGGTTTCGACGCCTCCATTGGTGAAGCACTCGCCCAGCGCTTGGGTGTAAAGATAAAAATCATCACCACCCCCTTCGACGGCATTATTGCCGGGCTGTTAGCCAAAAAGTATGACGCCGTCATCGCTTCGATGACCATTACTCCCGAGCGGCTGAAAGCCGTTGATTTCGTGGGGCCTTATTACCATGCAGGCCGTACCATCGGTGTAAAGGAAGGCTCTCCGATTAAGGGGCTGGATGACCTCAAGGACGTCACCGTTGGCGTTACCTTGGGCGACTCGCATGACAAATGGGCGCGTGCTCGCGGCAATCTTAAAGTGCGCACCTATAAAGGGTTGCCGGAAATGCTGGTCGACCTGGATGCCGGGCGTATCGATGCGGTAGTGATGGACAGCATTCCGGTCATGGTTGCGGTAAAGGAAACCGGTCAGAAAGTGCGCATCATCAACCTGCCCGACGAGCAGGGTGGCCGTGAAGGCCTCGGCATTGCCATCCGCAGGAACAACCCTGAACTCAAGGCCCAGTTGCAGAAGGCCCTGGACGAGATCCTGGCCGATGGCACTTATAAAGAAATCTCCATGAGATGGGTGGGTAGCGACATCCGCTGATGCACACCTGCAGTGGCCTGGCCGACAGGTTGGGCCAGGTTGGCTGAACTTTGTGAGTGGTTTTTATGGACCTGTCATTGATCCTCCGTACCTACCCGTTTTTCATGGAAGCCGCTTGGGTAACTGTGCAAATTTCATTACTTTCATTATTACTGGGTTTGGGCCTGGCAATCATTCTCGTGGCAGGCAGGTTATCGCCAGTCATTATCCTGCGATGGGCAGCCAAGATTTACGTCAGCGTATTTCGCGGTACGCCCTGCCTCGTGCAGTTGTTCATTATTTACTTTGGCGGGCCGCAGATAGGCATAGAGCTGGAGCCATTCTCTGCTGCGGTGATCGGCTTAGGCATGAATATCGCTGCGTATATGTCCGAGTCCATCAGAGGTGCTATCGACAACGTCGACCCTGGCCAGGAGGAGGGCGCACGGTCAATTGGTTTCAGCCGCAGGCAGACGCTGTTGTTCATCATCATTCCACAAGCACTGAAACTCATGATCAGGCCGCTTGGCGTCAATGCCATTGGCCTGATAAAGGGCTCTGCCCTGGTGTCGGCCATTTCGGTTGTTGAACTGACATATACCGCGCAGCGCTTCATCAGCTCAACTTACAAACCGTTCGAGATATTCATGGTGTCGGCGTTGCTTTATATCGTCATGGTCTACTCGGTCAAGTACTTGGTGGAAGTACTGGACCGGCGATACGCGACCAAGTGAGGAGTACCCGTGGAAGGATTAAACCTGAGTGTCATCACGCCTTACTATGAAATGCTGGCGACCGGCCTGTGGTGGACGGTTGTCATGTTTCTCTGTTCCAGTGTCATCAGCGTGGTGGTGGGCGTGCTGTTTGCCCTGATCGACTTGTATGCGCCCAGGGCCATGGCATTGCCTGTGCGTTTCGTCACCTGGCTGTTGATGGGCACGCCCTTGTTGCTGCAACTGTATTTGATCTACTACGGGTTGGTTCAGGTGGGAATCGATATTCCGGCGCTGGCTGCCGGAATCATCGGGCTGAGCCTGCACTTTGCGGTGTACAACGCTGATGTGATCAAGTCGGGGATCGAGGCAGTTGACCCTGGCCAGATAGAAGGCGCGCGCTCGATTGGCCTGAGCAAGGCAATGACCCAGCGCTACATCATCGTTCCGCAGGCGCTCAGAAAAACCATTGCGCCGCTTGGGAACAACCTCATTGTCTTGCTCAAAGACACGTCGCTGGTATCGATCATTGGTATCGCCGAACTGGTCTACAGCGCCCAACTGGCAGTCAGCGAAACGTACAGCCCCTTTGAGTTCTACATCGCCGTGGCGGTGATCTACTACGTGGCCAACCTGGTGCTCGAGGCTGGGTTGCATCTTATTGAAGCAAAGGTCGAGATGTCACGATGAACAACAACGTTATGGTGGAAGTGAAGGGCGCTCGTAAAGCCTACGGTGCACTTGAAGTGCTCAAGGGTATCGACCTGTCGGTGTCGCGTGGGCAGATTGTCGCCATCATTGGCCCCAGCGGCTCGGGTAAAAGTACCTTGCTGCGCTCGATCAATCATCTCGAAGTGCTTAATGGTGGTGAGGTCTGGCTTGACGGCGATCAGGTCAACCGGCCCTTGAAAGGCCGCGCCTTCGAACAGCATATCAACCGGGTGCGCCAACAGATGGGCATGGTGTTCCAGCACTTCAACCTGTTCCCGCACCTTACCGTCTGTGAAAACATCGCGATAGGGCCTGTGAAGTTGAAAGGCTACTCGAAAAGTGCGGCCAGGGCGTTAGCCCTGGAGTACTTGCAGAAGGTCGGGTTGGCTAACAAGATCGACGAGTACCCATCACGTTTGTCTGGGGGGCAAAAACAGCGTGTTGCCATCGCCCGTGCGCTGGCCATGCAACCCAAGGTCATGTTGTTCGATGAGGCGACCTCGGCGCTGGACCCCGAGCTTGTGGAGGAAGTGAACCTGGTCATGAAGCAACTGGCGGCCGAACACATGACCATGCTGATCGTCACCCACGAGATGCGTTTCGCGGGGGAGGTGGCCGATCAGATTGTGTTCATGGATGGCGGGGTGGTCGTGGAGCAGGGTACTCCGAGTGAAATCCTGAGCAACCCAGTTCAGGACCGCACCCGGGCTTTTCTGAAAAAGCATCTGCATGACCGCTAGTTCACCGGAAAAATGAGTCGAAGCCTCCTATTTTTTAAGTTGTCGCTTCCAGATACCTGGGGGATATGCAGAAGCAAACCCCGCGTTTGGCCAATAAGCCGGCCTACCAAATCCTGATCAGTAATGGTTCCACCACGCATCGCACAATTCACTAACGCCAACCAGGCGGCCCAGGCGGCGGACGTGGCCGCGGCCATTTCCCTGCAGGTACTCAAGGGCACCATTCGGGCCTTCGACCCGCGCTACCACTCGGTCAAGGCCCATGTCGCCCAGGCGCAGACCGCTCGCTATATCAAGCAGTTGCTGGGTGACAGCCAGCTGATCGAGGAGAACATCGACTACCGCCTGCAAGACACCTATAGCCTGCGCGCCATCCCCCAGGTGCATGGTGCCTCCAAGCAGTTCATCGCCTACGCCCAGGCCTGCATCGACAACGAGATCGGCTCCTCGGGCGACAACCCGGTGATCTACCCGCTCAGCGACGATGACGGTATCGCCATCTCCGGGGCGAACTTCGATGGTTCCTACATCGGCATGGCGGCGGACACGCTGTGCAACGCAATGACCAACCTGGCGAAGATCTCCGATGTGGCAACCAAGAAGACCCGGTGAGCTTTGCCTTCAACGCAGCCATAAAGGCGTACCAAGTGTCGCGCAAGCTGGAGTCGGTGCTAGCCATCGAGATCCTGGTCGGCTGCCAGGCCCTGGACTTTCATGAGGTGGGCAAGGCCTCCAGTGCCACGCGTGCGCTCTATGAACTGGTGCGCAGTCGCGTGCCAGTGGCCAATGAAGACCGCGCGTTCTACGCCGATATCGTTGCGGTGACTGAGCAACTACGCGAGGGCGAAGTGCTCGCAGTCATTGATCGCGTGCTTGCCAATCTGTGATTGCGTACCGGCCCGGTGGATATACCGGGCCGGCTCCGGAGTTTGTTGAGCGATCAAATCACCTGTGGCGAACCCTCAAATACACGATTTAACATAATATGCATTATGAGTAACTTCATATTTCAGTGCCGTACCGTGGACGGCCAGATGTTAAGTCAGCACAAGCTCCTCACTCATTCAAACCGTTGGCTTAATTGATCCAGGTTAAGGTTGGCTCACATTGCCTTGAGTAAAATGCGGGCTCCGCACCCTCACGGGGAATCTGGCATGACGATCATCGTAACCGGCGCCGCGGGATTCATCGGCAGCAATCTCGTTCAGGCACTCAACCAACGCAACGAGACCAATATCATTGCCGTCGACGATCTGACCGATGGCGACAAGTTCAGCAACCTGGCCGACAGTGAAATTGCCGATTACCTGGACAAGGACGATTTTCTCGACCGGTTCGGTCGCGGCCAGTTTGGCAAGGTGCGCGCCGTTCTGCACCAGGGTGCGTGTTCAAGCACCGTCGAAGGCGACGGTCGTTTCATGATGGACAACAACTACCGGTTCAGCCGTGAGTTGCTGACGTATGCACAGCACCAGGAAATCCCGCTGCTATATGCATCATCGGCCGCCGTATACGGCGCAGGACGCATCTTTAGCGAACAGCGTGAGTGTGAACGCCCGCTGAACGTCTATGGCTATTCCAAGTTTCTGTTCGATCAACAGGTGCGCCGGCAACTGACGGCGGCTCGCAGCCAGGTCGTCGGCTTGCGTTATTTCAATGTCTACGGGCCCCATGAGCAGCATAAAGGCCCGATGGCCTCAGTGGCCTTACACTGCTTCAATCAGTACCAGGCTCGCGGAAAAGTCAGCTTGTTCGGTAGCTATGGGGACTTCCCCAGCGGTGGCCATCTGCGGGATTTCGTCTCTGTTGAGGATGTGGTCAAGGTCAATATGTTCTTCCTTGAGCGACCACAACTCAGTGGCATATTCAATGTTGGCAGTGGTCGTGCCCAGCCATTCAACGACGTTGCAGGGGGTACTGGAGTACAGCGAATTTCCTGATCATTTGCGTGGCAAATACCAGTGCTACACCTGTGCCGACCTGGAGCGCTTGCGCGCTGCTGGTTACAAGGCGCCTACATTGACAGTCCAGCAAGGCGTGGCCCGCTACTGTGACTGGTTGCAGGGTAACCAAAGCCCGCCGCCCGCTCCTTTCAAGCAAGCGGCGGCAGCTTGATGTTGCGCATTTGTGTGGTTGGCAGATGCTTTTACCTGCTTTGATGCGATTTATTGGTGAATTATTGACGATAACTACACTAAATAGTCATTTAGTGTAGTTATATAAAAGGTCAGGTTAATGCCTGCACTTTTTCTTCAGGCCAACCCACCAAAACGCTTGTAGAAGCTCTCGTTCACATCCGGCAATGGTCCGTCTGCGGTTTCCAGCGCAGCGTTCAACCATTCCTCTGCCTTGGCAAACACCAGCCGATAGAGATTGCGGCACAGTTGTCGCGCAGCCCTTCCCTCCCAATCTCCTGGCAGCAGCTCGTCCGGTAGTTGCGGGTCGCGCAGCAGCAGGCGGCGGTACTCGTGTATCAGCAGTGTGCGTGCAAGGAAGCAATCTTGCGCATCCAGCAGTTGTTGCTCTTTCAAACCTTGCCAAAGCGGCCTGAACAGCTGGATGAACTCGCTGTACTGCTCCCCCAGCTCTTCGATACGCCAGCTTTCCCGCACCTGGGCGCGCATGGCCTTGGACGCGAGAACCTCCTGGGTGTGGGTTTCGAAGACGATGCTGTCGTCACTGGCTTCAAGGTCGCGCAACGTGGCAGCCAGGTCGGCACGGTCAGCCCTTGGGCAGCCCAGCAGGTTCGGGGCCATGACGCCGAACCCCTGCCATTCCAGCTCTTCACGCAAGGCCTTGCGCTTGCCAGCCTCGAGTTGTGACAGCAACACCAGCGTCCAGGCGCCGTCCCAAGCGGGCTGGCTCTGGCTGTAGACGCGTTTGAAGGCTTTTTCGAAACGTCGGCGGCCAGTGCCCGTCAAGCTGTAGTAACTGCGCCGGCCAACCTTTTCAGCGGTAAGCCAACCTTCTTTGGTCAGGCGAAAGATCGATGTGCGGATCAGCCGTTCATTGATGCCGATCGGCTCCAGCAGATTGATCAGGCTACCTAGCCAGACTGTCCCGCCGTGGGGCTCGATGGCATCGCCGTACAACGTGATGATCAGAGAGCTGGCGCGAATCGGCGTCTGCTCCTGAAAGCGGGTAATCAAATTGTTCAGTGGGGCAAGATTGCTCATGGGCGAACTGTGCGCGGAGAAAGCACCGACTATACCTGTGCGGCGGGCCGCCTGGCCATGGCGTGTCACTGCCAGGTTCATGCGCTTGCCTGGCCCTTGGGCCTGACACCGGAGTCTTCCATGCGTGGGCGCCCCGGTTCTGCCTCGGCCAGCGGCGGGCATTCGACCATACTGTTCATGCAACGCTGCGCCAGATGCTGGTACTGCGCGGTGCCGCGCTGCTTCCAGGCCAGCTCCTGATCGGTCAATGGGCGCTTGACCTGAGCCGGCGAACCCATCACCAGGCTCTGCACGGCACATTCGAAGCCAGCCTTGACGAACGCTGTGGCCGCAACGATGCAGCGTGGCGCTACGTGGGCGCCATCCATCACCACCGCGTTCATGCCGATCAAGGCGTCCTCACCCACGCGACATCCGTGCAGCACGGCACCATGGCCGACGTGCCCATTGCGCTCCACTACGGTGTCACCGCCTGGGAAGCCATGCATCACGCAGGTGTCCTGAAGGTTGGCGCCCTCCTCTAGCACGATGCGGCCAAAATCGCCCCTCAGCGACGCCAGAGGGCCTATGTAGCAACGAGGGCCAACGATGACGTCACCGATCAGGACCGCGCTGGGGTGCACGTAGGCTGTGGGATGAACCACGGGCGTCAGGCCGTCCAGTCGATAGCAAGGCATGGCAAAGCTCCTGAAATGATTTGAAATGCCATTCGATCTTGTATCACAAGACATTTCGTCGTCAACCGGGTAGATCGTGTATCGCTTCAGTCAGGCCAAGTAAGCTGAAAGAAAGTGGCAAATCGTCTGCCTAAATGCCTTGATCAAACGTTTCATCAAGAATTTATAAGGTCGATGATGCTGGCAAAAAATACAACAAAGGGATACGAGATGCATTTTTGAATGTTGCATTTATGTATCGCGTAATGCATATACTGGCCGCACCTGGTCGTGATCCCGCATCACGCCCCTGCAAACAATTCCAAGAAATGCCGGCCCCACGATGTGCCGTGCGTGCAGCCAGAGGAACCCGACATGCCGCGATATCTCGCTGTGCAGGCGCCCGAACACGGCGTTCAGCTCATTACCTTGCAACGGCCCGAGGCCTTGAATGCCCTGTGCACCGAGCTACTGGCAGAACTGGCTGCTGCGTTACAAGCAGCCGCTGGCGACGAACAGATCGGCGCTGTTGTGATTACCGGCAGCGCCAAGGCATTCGCTGCAGGTGCCGACATCCGGGAAATGGCCGAGCGCGACCTGGTCGGCATACTCAATGATCCGCGCGTAGCCCACTGGCAAAGCATCGCGGCATTCACCAAGCCATTGATTGCCGCTGTCAATGGTTACGCCTTGGGTGGCGGTTGCGAACTGGTGATGTGCGCCGACATCGTCATCGCTGGCACCGATGCCCGCTTCGGCCAGCCAGAAATCAACCTCGGCATCATTCCCGGTGCCGGCGGCACCCAGCGCCTGTTGCGTGCCGTCGGTAAGCCGCTGGCCATGCAGATGGTTCTGACCGGTGAAGCAATCACCGCTCGCCACGCCCAGCAGGCGGGCCTTGTCAGCGAAATTTCCCAGCCCGAACTTACCGTCGAGCGCGCCATGCAGGTCGCCCGCAGCATCGCTGCCAAGGCGCCGCTTGCCGTGCGCCTGGCCAAGGAGGCGCTACTGAAGGCCGGTGATACCGACCTGGCCAGTGGCCTGCGCTTCGAACGCCATGCGTTCACCTTGCTGGCCGGTACTGCCGACCGGGACGAAGGCATCCGGGCCTTTCAGGAAAAGCGCCAGGCTCGTTTCCAGGGCCGCTAAACATCATTCCCTCGACTGACGGAGCGAGTCTGTCATGACTTTCCAGCACATCCTGTTTTCCATCGAGGACGGCGTTGCCCTCCTTTCATTGAACCGCCCCGAGCAACTGAACAGCTTTAACACCGCCATGCACATGGAAGTGCGCGAAGCACTCAAGCAAGTACGCCAGAGCAGTGAAGCGCGGGTGCTGTTGCTGACGGCTGAAGGCCGGGGCTTCTGCGCCGGCCAGGACCTGTCCGACCGCAACGTTGCCCCCGGCGCCGAAATACCGGACCTGGGCGAGTCGATCGACAAGTTCTACAACCCGCTGGTGCGCACCCTGCGCGACCTGCCGCTGCCAGTGATCTGTGCGGTCAACGGCGTGGCTGCCGGCGCTGGCGCAAATATCCCGCTGGCCTGCGATCTGGTGCTGGCCGCCCGCTCCGCCAGCTTCATCCAGGCCTTCTGCAAGATCGGCCTGGTGCCGGACTCTGGCGGCACCTGGCTGCTGCCGCGCCTGGTTGGCATGGCGCGGGCCAAGGCCCTGGCCATGCTGGGTGAGCGCCTTGGCGCCGAGCAGGCCCAGCAATGGGGGCTGATCCACCGGGTGGTGGATGATGCCGCACTGCGAGACGAAGCCCTCGCCCTCGCCCGCCAGCTTGCCACCCAGCCCACCTACGGCCTGGCGCTGATCAAGCGCAGCCTCAATGCCAGTTTCGATAATGGGTTTGACGAGCAGCTGGAGCTGGAGCGCGACCTGCAGCGCCTGGCCGGGCGCAGCGAGGACTACCGCGAAGGCGTGAGTGCCTTCATGAACAAGCGCACGCCAGTTTTCAAGGGGCGCTGAACATGAGCGCACTCGCAAGCAATGTGCAGGTGGCGGTGATCGGTGCCGGTGCCATGGGCGCCGGTATCGCCCAGGTGGCGGCCCAGGCCGGCCACCCAGTGAAGCTCTATGACAACCGCCCGGGGGCAGCTGCCCAGGCAGTGGCGGGTATTGATCGGCAGCTGGCCCGGCAAGTGGAAAAGGGCAAGCTGCAGGCCGTTGAACGGGAAGCGATCAGCGCCCGTCTGTGCCCGGTCGATACGCTCGAAGCTCTGGCCGATGCCGGCCTGGTGATTGAAGCCATCGTCGAAAACCTGCAGGTGAAACAGGCGCTGTTCAGTCAGCTCGAAACCCTGTGCGGCGCCGACTGCATTCTTGCCAGCAACACGTCGTCGCTGTCCATCACCAGCCTTGCTGCCGGTCTTGAGCGCCCGCAGCACGTGGTCGGCATGCACTTCTTCAACCCTGCTCCATTGATGGCGCTGGTCGAAGTGGTGTCTGGCCTGGCAACCGCCCCGACAGTTGCCGCATGCATCTATGCCACTGCCCAGGCCTGGGGCAAACAGCCGGTGCACACGCGCTCTACACCGGGGTTTATCGTCAACCGCGTGGCGCGGCCGTTTTATGCCGAAAGCCTGCGCCTGTTGCAAGAAGGTGCCGCCGATTGCGCCAGCCTCGATGCGCTGCTGCGCGAGGCCGGGGGCTTCCGCATGGGGGCGTTCGAACTCACCGACCTGATCGGCCACGACGTCAATTACGCTGTCACTTGCTCGGTTTTCGATGCGTTCTATGGTGATTTCCGCTTCCAGCCATCACTGGTGCAGAAAGAACTGGTGGACGCCGGTCGCCTTGGGCGCAAGACCGGCCAGGGCTTCTATAGCTATGCCGAGGGCGCCGAACGCCCCCAGCCTGCCGAACTGCACAGCCTCGCCATTGCAGGTGCCTGCGTTGTCGAGGGCTGCCTGGGCGTGATGCAACCGCTGGCCGAACGCCTGCGCCAAAGCGGCATTGCCGTGACCCAGCGCGCCGGCAGCGGCCTGATCCAGGTGGGCGATGCCACCCTGGCCCTGTCCGACGGCCGTTTGGCCAGCCAACGCGCCCGTGAAGACGGCCTGCGCAACCTGGTGCTGCTCGACCTCGCGCTGGACTACGGCAGCGCCACGCGTATCGCCATTAGCTGGTCGGCCGATACCAGCGAAAGTGCCCGCGACCAAGCCGTTGCCCTGCTGCAGCGCGCAGGCCTTAAAGTGACCGGCGTCGCCGACCTGCCAGGCCTGGTGGTACTGCGCACCGTCGCGATGCTCGCCAACGAAGCCGCCGATGCCGTGTTGCAGGGTGTCGGCAGCGTTGCCGACATCGACCTGGCCATGCGCGCCGGCGTCAATTACCCCTGCGGCCCTCTGGCCTGGGCCGCGAACATCGGTATTGGCCACACCCTGCGCGTACTGGACAACCTGCAACGCAGCTATGGCGAGAGTCGCTACCGCCCTTCCCTGCTGTTGCGCCGCTGCGAAGCCAAAGGAGGCACCCTGCATGACTGAAGTGGAACTGGCACAAGCCTGTGCCGACGCCATGTACGCCCGGGACCAGGCCACTCAGGGCCTGGGCATCAGCCTGTTGGGTGCCGGGCCGGGCCGGGCCAGCCTGCGCATGCCGGTACGTGCCGACATGATTCAGGGCCATGGCACCTGTCATGGTGGCTTCCTGTTCGCCTTGGCCGATTCGGCGTTTGCCTTCGCCTGCAACAGTTACGACCAAGCCACCGTGGCGCTGGGCTGCAGCATCGACTACCTGGCCCCGGCATTGCGCGATGACGTGCTCACCGCTCACGCCAGCGAAGTCAGCCGCAAAGGCCGTACCGGCCTGTACGACGTGCGCATCGACAACCAGCGCGGTGAGCTGGTGGCGATGTTCCATGGCAAATCCTACAAAGTGCGCGGCACCGTGCTGGCGCAGGAGACGCAAGATGACTGAACCGACCCTCGCCGATGCCTTGATCATCGACGCCGTGCGCACCCCCATTGGCCGCTATGCCGGCGCCTTGAGCAGCGTTCGCGCCGACGACCTCGCGGCCGTCCCGCTCAAGGCGTTGATCCAGCGCCACCCCGAACTGGACTGGAAGGCCGTTGATGACGTGATCCTCGGGTGCGCCAACCAGGCAGGCGAAGACAACCGCAACGTGGCCCACATGGCCAGCCTGCTGGCCGGGCTACCGCTCGAAGTGCCGGGGACTACCATCAACCGCCTGTGCGGTTCTGGCCTGGATGCCATCGGCAATGCGGCCCGCGCCCTGCGCTGTGGTGAGGCCGGGCTGATGCTGGCTGGCGGCGTGGAGTCGATGTCGCGTGCGCCGTTTGTAATGGGCAAGTCGGAACAGGCATTCGGTCGCACGGCGGAACTGTTCGACACCACCATCGGCTGGCGTTTCGTCAACCCACGGATGAAGGCCGCCTACGGTACCGATTCGATGCCGGAAACTGCCGAGAACGTAGCTGAGCAGTTTGGTATTTCCCGCGCCGACCAGGATGTTTTCGCCCTGCGCAGCCAGCACAAGGCTGCCGCAGCGCAGGCCCGAGGCCGCCTGGCCCGGGAAATCGTGCCGGTCGAGATTGCGCAGCGCAAAGGCCCGGCCAAAGTGGTCGAGCATGACGAGCACCCACGCGGCGACACGACGCTGGAGCAGTTGGCCAAGCTGGGTACTCCATTCCGAGAGGGGGGGAGCGTAACCGCCGGCAATGCCTCCGGGGTCAATGACGGCGCGTGCGCCCTGCTACTGGCCAGCAGCGACGCTGCCCGCCTGCATGGTCTGAAAGCGCGCGGTCGCATCCTCGGCATGGCCGTGGCCGGGGTTGAGCCGCGGCTGATGGGTATCGGCCCGGTGCCGGCAACCCGCAAGGTACTTGAAATGACTGGGCTGTCGCTGGCTGACCTGGATGTCATCGAGCTCAACGAGGCCTTCGCCGCACAAGGTCTGGCCGTGTTGCGCGAGCTAGGCCTCACTGACGACGACGCGCGGGTCAACCGCAACGGTGGCGCGATTGCCCTGGGCCATCCGCTGGGCATGAGCGGTGCGCGGCTGGTGACCACGGCGCTGCACGAGCTGGAAGAGACGGGCGGTCGTTACGCCTTGTGCACCATGTGCATCGGCGTTGGCCAGGGCATTGCCATGGTCATCGAGCGCCTCTGAGCGGTTCACACCATCCGCCTGTTACCGAACTGAACGCAGCCGTATATGCTGCCTCCATGACACTCACCGCGCGGCCTGCAACCGCAGGCGCGCGGCGTACAAGAACAATTCGAGTGAAGCCATGAATATGTACCATGATGCCGATCGTGCCCTGCTGGACCCGATGGAAACCGCCAGCGTCGACGCCCTGCGCCAGCATCAGCTGGAGCGTTTGCGCTGGAGCCTGAAGCACGCCTATGACAACGTGCCGCTGTACCGTCAGCGCTTTGCCGAGTGCGGCGCCCACCCCGATGACCTCAAGTGCCTTGAAGATCTGGCGAAGTTCCCCTTCACCGGCAAGAACGACCTGCGCGACAACTACCCCTACGGCATGTTCGCAGTGCCGCAGGAAGACGTGGTGCGCTTGCATGCCTCCAGTGGCACCACCGGCAAGCCGACGGTGGTCGGCTACACCCAGAACGACATCGACACCTGGGCCAATGTGGTCGCCCGCTCGATCCGTGCCGGTGGCGGGCGCAAAGGCGACAAGGTACATGTTTCCTACGGCTATGGCCTGTTCACCGGTGGGCTTGGTGCACACTACGGCGCCGAGCGCCTGGGCTGTACAGTCATCCCCATGTCCGGCGGCCAGACCGAGAAGCAGGTGCAGCTGATTCGCGACTTCCAGCCCGATATCATCATGGTCACCCCATCCTACATGCTCAACCTGGCCGACGAGATCGAGCGCCAGGGCATCGACCCGCACGACCTCAAGCTGCGCCTGGGCATTTTCGGTGCCGAGCCCTGGACCGATGAACTGCGCCGCTCGATCGAGCAGCGTCTGGGTATCAACGCCCTCGATATCTATGGCTTGTCGGAGATCATGGGCCCAGGGGTGGCGATGGAATGCATCGAGACCAAGGACGGCCCGACCATCTGGGAAGACCACTTCTACCCCGAAATCATCGACCCAGTCACCGGCGAAGTGTTGCCGGACGGCCAGCTGGGCGAGCTGGTGTTTACCTCACTGAGCAAGGAAGCGCTGCCGATGGTGCGCTACCGCACCCGTGACCTTACCCGTCTGCTGCCCGGCACCGCCCGGCCCATGCGCAGAATCGGCAAGATCACCGGCCGCAGTGACGACATGCTGATCATTCGCGGGGTCAACGTGTTCCCCACGCAGATCGAGGAGCAGGTATTAAAAATAAAACAGCTTTCAGAGCTTTATGAGATTCATCTGTATCGCAATGGCAACCTGGACAGTGTCGAGGTGCATGTGGAGTTGCGTGCGGAGTGCCAGCACCTCGATGAAGGCCAGCGCAAGCTGGTTATCGGGGAATTGAGCAAACAGATCAAGACCTACATCGGCATCAGCACCCAGGTGCACCTGCAACCCTGCGGCACGCTCAAGCGCTCAGAAGGCAAGGCGTGCCACGTGTTCGACAAACGGTTGGCCAGC
The DNA here is from genome assembly GCF_001320565.1 of Pseudomonas sp. NBRC 111132. NCBI lineage: Bacteria > Pseudomonadati > Pseudomonadota > Gammaproteobacteria > Pseudomonadales > Pseudomonadaceae > Pseudomonas > Pseudomonas sp. NBRC 111132. The sequence continues at coordinate 22,214 of NZ_BCBI01000041.1, read as the reverse complement.
TGAGTCATTCGGCTGCCTTTTCGGCCCCGGCATGGTCCGGGGCTTTTTTTTGCCTGTTGGAGCGGCCTTGCGTCGCGATTGGCCTGCAAGGCAGCCCCCCGTCGGTGGGCAATGTGATACACAAATCTTATTCGATACATATAAAACTGTTTGACGTTATGTTTTGTATCGCTTACAAATGACTCATGCCTCAGCAGGAGTCTGAACTCATGTACGCACAGCTAGTGGAAACCGGAGTCAAGCGCGTCAAATCGCTGGAAGAAATGTCCCCCGAGGAGCGCAACTTCCAGGAAAAGATCGACGCCGAAATCAAGATCGAAGCCAAGAACTGGATGCCCGAGGCCTACCGCCAAACCCTCATCCGGCAGATCTCCCAGCACGCCCACTCGGAAATCGTCGGCATGCTGCCCGAAGGCAACTGGGTCACCCGCGCCCCCAGCCTCAAGCGCAAGCTGCAGTTGATGGCCAAGATCCAGGACGAAGCCGGCCACGGCCTGTACCTGTACAGCGCCATGGAAACCCTGGGTGCCGACCGCGACGAAGAAGTGGCCAAGCTGCACAGCGGCAAGGCCAAGTATTCAAGCATCTTCAACTACCCCACCCTCAGCTGGGCCGACATGGGCGCAGTGGGCTGGCTGGTAGATGGCGCGGCCATCGTCAACCAGGTGGTGCTGCAACGCACCTCCTACGGCCCCTACTCCCGCGCCATGATCCGTATCTGCAAGGAAGAGAGCTTCCACCAGCGCCAGGGCTACGAAATGCTCCTGACCATGATGCGTCATGGCACCCAGGCCCAGAAGGACATGGTCCAGGACGCCATCAACCGCCTGTGGTGGCCTGCGCTGATGATGTTCGGCCCCAGCGACGAACACTCGCCCAACAGCGCCCAGTCGATGGCCTGGAAGATCAAGCGCCAGACCAACGACGAGCTGCGCCAGCGTTTCATCGACCAGACCGTGCCACAGCTCGAGCTACTTGGCTGCACTGCCCCGGACCCTGAGCTGAAGTGGAACGCCGAACGCGGCCATTACGACTTCGGCGAAATCCAGTGGGACGAATTCTACGAAGTGATCAAGGGCAATGGCCCGTGCAACCTGGAACGTGTCGCCACTCGGCGCAACGCCATCGAGAGCGGTGCCTGGGTACGCGAGGCCGCCGTGGCCTACGCGCGCAAGCAACAGAACAAGAACGCCGCCTGAGCGGCGATTGATGCGGAGATCGAAAATGTCTGTCTGGACCCTCTACGAAGTGTTCGTGCGCAGCAAGCACGGCCTTAACCACAAGCATGTCGGCAGCGTGCACGCTGCCGATGCCGCCATGGCCATCGAGAACGCCCGCGAGCTGTACACCCGCCGCAGCGAAGGCGTGAGCCTGTGGGTGGTGCCTTCGGCGCTGATCACCGCCTCCTCCCCCGACGAGAAAGACCCGCTGTTCGCCCCCTCGGACGATAAGGTCTATCGCCATGCCAGCTTCTACGAGCTGCCCGACGAAGTCGGACACATGTGAGGTTGGCCATGCATAAAGAAGCCCTTGTTCCTTACCTGCTGCTGCTCGGCGACAGTGCCCTGGTGCAGGGCCAGCGCCTTTGCGAATGGTGTGGCCGTGCGCCTGCCATCGAAGAAGAGCTGGCCTTGATGAACGTCGGCCTCGACCTGGTCGGGCAGGCGCGCAACTGGCTGGAGTATGCCGCCGAGCTGCTCGATGACGGCCGTGATGCCGATGCCCTGGCTTTGCGCCGTGACGAGCGCGCCTACCGCAACCTGCTGCTGGTCGAGCAACCCAACGGCGACTTTGCCGTGACCATGACCAAGCAGTTTCTCTACGACGCCTGGCACTTCGCCGTGCTTCAGGGGCTGGTCGAGTCCAGCGATGCGCGTGTCGCCGGCATCGCCGCCAAGGCCCTGAAGGAAGTCACCTACCACTTGCGCCGCTCCAGCGAGTGGGTACAACGCCTGGGTGATGGCACCGAAGAAAGCCGCCAGCGCATGCTCGCCGCTATTCCGTCACTGTGGCGTTTCACTGTCGAACTCACGACCGGCAGCGACAACGAAGTGCATTTGGCCGAAGCCGGTATCGGCGCCAACCCTGCCGCTGTCGGTGCCGCCTGGCTCCAACAGGTCACAACGACCTTCACTTCGGTCGAGCTGCCGCTGCCCAAGGCCGCCAGCCACTTCTACCTGGATGGCCGCAAAGGGCTGCACACCGAGCACTTGGGCCTGCTGCTGGCCGAGATGCAGTTCCTGCCAAGGGCCTACCCCGATGCAACCTGGTGAGCTGATTGCCGGCGACCGCGGTGCGCGGGCGCTGCAAGGGGGCGACCTGGCACGCGCCTGGGCGGTATTGGGCCAGGTCATGGACCCGGAAGTCCCGGTGGTCAGCGTGGTCGACCTGGGGATCGTGCGCGACCTCGATTGGCGGGCCGGCCACCTGCACCTGGTGGTCACCCCGACCTACTCCGGTTGCCCGGCCACCGAGGTGATCGAGGGTGATATCCGCCAGGCGCTGGAACAGGCCGGTTTCGCCGCACCAGCGCTTGAGCGCCGGCTGACCCCGGCCTGGAGCACTGACTGGATCAGCGAGCTGGGCCGCGAGCGCCTGCGTGCTTATGGCATCGCACCGCCGCAAGGCAGCGCCAGCAAACGCAGCCTGCTTGGCGAAGCGCCTCAGGTGTGCTGCCCGCAATGCGGCAGCACCCATACCGAATTGCTCAGCCAGTTCGGTTCCACGGCCTGCAAGGCGCTTTACCGCTGCCGCGAGTGCCTGGAGCCGTTCGACTATTTCAAATGCATTTGAGCCGTGGAGAACGCCATGAGCCAGTTTCACAGCCTGACCATCAAGCAAGTGCGCAACGAGTCCCGTGATGCGGTGTCGATCGCCTTCGATGTACCCGAGCACCTGCAGGACCAATTCCGCTTCACCCAGGGGCAGTACCTGGTCATGCGTACCCAGCTGGATAACGAAGAAGTCCGCCGCTCCTACTCCATCTGCAGCGCGGTGCAGGACGGCGAGCTGCGTGTGGCCGTCAAACGTGTGCCAGGCGGGCGTTTTTCCGCGTTTGCAAACGAAGTGCTCAAGGCCGGCCAGCAGCTGGAAGTGATGCCGCCATCGGGCAGCTTCTTCGTGCCGCTGGACCCGACTCGCCAGGGCAATTACCTGGGAGTGGCGGCCGGCAGTGGCATTACGCCGATTCTGTCGATCATTGCCACGACCCTGGCCAGCGAGCCGAACAGCCGCTTCACCTTGCTGTATGGCAACCGTTCCAGCTCGGGCGCGCTGTTTCGCGACAAGCTCGAAGACCTGAAAAACACCTACCTCGACCGCCTGAACCTGATTTTCGTGTTCAGCCGCGAACAACAGGACGTTGACCTGTACAACGGCCGCATCGACGCCGACAAGTGCGGCCAGCTGTTCTCGCGCTGGCTGGACGTGCCCGGCCTGGACGCCGCATTCATCTGTGGCCCGCAGGCAATGACCGAGACGGTGCGTGACAGCTTGCAAGCCAACGGCCTGGAAAAACAGCGTATCCATTTCGAGCTGTTCGCCGCTGCCGGCAACGAAGCCCGACGCGAGGCCCGCGAAGCTGCGCGCCAGGTGGACGCGGCGCTCAGCCATATCACCGTGATCAGCGACGGCCGCGCGCTGACCTTCGACCTGCCGCGCAACACCCAGAACGTGCTGGACGCCGGCAACGCCATCGGCGCCGAGCTGCCCTACTCGTGCAAGGCCGGCGTGTGCTCCACCTGCAAGTGCCGAGTGATCGAGGGCGAAGTGGAAATGGACAGCAACCATGCCCTTGAAGACTACGAAGTGGCGGCCGGGTACGTGCTGTCGTGCCAGACCTACCCGGTGAGCGACAAGGTGGTGCTCGATTTCGACCAGCTTTGACACCGCGTCGCCTGTTTCGCGGGCGCGCCCGCTCCCACAGGGATCGCACAAAGGCGAAGAGCAACGCCTTACCTGTGGGAGCGGGCAAGCCCGCGAAGAGGCCATCAGCAACACCGCAACACCCGCGTGACCTCAACAAAACAATTACAACACCCAGAGATCGCAACCCATGACACCCGAACGCATAGAAAGCATCGCCAACCACCCCGACTTCCAGCACCTGGTGCGGCGCAAGCGCCGTCTCAATGGCAGCCTGACCCTGGCCATGCTGGTGATCTACTACGGCTTCGTCCTGCTGGTGGCGTTCTCGCCCAGCACATTGGGCCAGTCCCTCAGCGGCGGCGTGACCACTGTCGGCATGCTGGTGGGCGTGCTGATGGTGCTGCTGTCCTTCGCCCTTACCGGCATTTATGTGCACCGCGCCAACAACGTGCTCGACCCGCTCAACGACAAGGTCAAGCAGGAGTGCGCACAATGAACTGGACCGCCATTTCGATGTTCATGGTGTTCGTCTGCTTCACGCTGCTGGTCACCCGCTGGGCTGCCCTGCGCACCCGCTCGGCCAGTGACTTCTACACCGCTGGCGGTGGGCTGACCGGTATGCAGAACGGCCTGGCGATCGCCGGTGACATGATCAGCGCCGCGTCGTTCCTGGGTATTTCCGCGATGATGTTCATGAACGGCTACGACGGCCTGCTGTATGCCCTGGGCGTACTGGCCGGTTGGCCGATCATCCTGTTCCTGATTGCAGAGCGCCTGCGCAACCTGGGCAAGTACACTTTCGCCGACGTGGTCAGCTACCGCCTGGCGCAAACCCCGGTGCGCCTGAGCTCGGCCTTTGGCACCCTGGTGGTGGCGTTGATGTACCTGGTGGCGCAGATGGTCGGCGCCGGCAAGCTGATCGAGCTGCTGTTCGGCATCAGCTACCTGTACGCCGTGATGCTGGTCGGTGTGCTGATGGTCGCCTATGTCACCTTCGGCGGCATGCTTGCCACCACCTGGGTGCAGATCATCAAGGCCGTAATGCTGCTGTCGGGCACCAGCTTCATGGCCTTCATGGTGCTCAAGCACTTTGGTTTCAGCACCGAAGCGATGTTTGCCAGCGCCGTGGCCGTGCATGCCAAGGGCCAGGCGATCATGGCCCCGGGCGGCTTGCTGTCAAACCCAGTGGACGCGATTTCTCTCGGTTTAGGCATGATGTTCGGCACCGCCGGCCTGCCGCATATTCTGATGCGCTTCTTCACCGTCAGTGATGCCAAGGAAGCACGCAAGAGCGTGTTCTACGCCACTGGCTTCATCGGTTACTTCTACCTGCTGCTGATCATTGTCGGCTTTGGCGCCATCGTGATGGTTGGCACCGAGCCGTCCTACCGCGATGCCACCGGCGCCATCATCGGCGGCGGCAACATGGTCGCCGTGCACTTGGCCCAGGCCGTGGGTGGCAACCTGTTCCTCGGCTTCATCTCTGCCGTGGCTTTCGCCACCATCCTGGCCGTGGTCGCCGGCCTGGCGCTGTCCGGGGCATCGGCGGTCTCCCACGATCTGTATGCCTGCGTGATGCGCAAAGGCAAGGCGACCGAGCAAGAGGAAATGCGCGTGTCGCGTGTTGCCACGCTGGTCATCGGCCTGCTTGCGGTGATCCTCGGCCTGATGTTCGAGTCGCAGAACATCGCCTTCCTCTCCGGCCTGGTGCTGGCGGTAGCCGCCTCGGTCAACTTCCCGGTGCTGCTGCTCTCGATGTTCTGGAAAGGCCTGACCACCCGCGGCGCGGTGTGCGGCAGCATGGCCGGCCTGGTCTCGGCGGTGCTGTTGGTCGTGCTGGGCCCAGCAGTGTGGGTCAACGTGTTGCACAACGAGACGGCGCTGTTCCCCTACAGCAACCCGGCACTGTTCTCCATGAGCCTGGCCTTCCTCAGTGCCTGGGTGTTCTCGGTTACCGACAGCTCCGAACGTGCCGTCGAGGAACGTGGCCGCTACCTGGGCCAGTTCATCCGCTCCATGACCGGCATCGGCGCTGCCGGCGCCAGCAAGCACTGATTTCAAGGACGAACAACCATGTCGGGTAAAACAACAACAATGAACCGCACGCACTTCATGTCAGCCGCCTGGCTGGCCACCCTCGCCCTGCCAATGCCGGCGCTGGCGGACTTCATCGGCGACAGCCATGCACGCCTGGAGCTGCGCAACCACTACATCAACCGCGACTTCCGCCAAAGCAATGCGCCCCAGGCCAAGGCCGAGGAATGGGGCCAGGGCTTCACCGCCAAGCTGGAGTCGGGCTTCACCGAAGGCCCCGTCGGCTTTGGCGTCGACGCCATGGGCCAGTTGGGCATCAAGCTCGACTCCAGCCGGGACCGTCGCAACACCGGCCTGTTGCCCTTCGGCCCGAACAGCCATGAACCCGTCGACGACTACAGTGAGTTGGGCCTGACCGGCAAGGTGCGGGTGTCCAAAAGCACCCTGCGCCTGGGCACCTTGCAGCCGATTCTGCCGGTGGTGGTGTACAACGACACCCGACTGCTGGCATCCACCTTCCAGGGTGGCCTGCTGACCAGCCAGGACCTCGAAGGCCTTACTTTCAATGCCGGCCGCCTGACCAAGGCCAACCTGCGCGATTCCTCGGGCCGCGATGACATCGGCTACGGCACCGCGACCAGCGACCACCTGGACTTTGGTGGTGGTAGCTACGCCATCACCCCGCAAACCAGCGTCAGCTACTACTACGCCAAGCTTGAGGACATCTATCGCCAGCAGTTCGTCGGCCTGATCGATACCCGCCCATTGAGTGAAGGGGTGAGCCTGCGCAGCGACCTGCGCTATTTCGACAGCCGCAATGATGGCGCCGAGCGTGCCGGCAACATCGATAACCGCAACTTCAACGCCATGTTCACCCTGGGTGTACGGGCGCACAAGTTCACCGCCACCTGGCAGCAGATGTCCGGTGACAGCGCCTTCCCGTTCGTCAACGGTGGCGACCCGTTCACCGTCAACCTGGTCACCTACAACACCTTCACCCGGGCCGGGCTGGACTCGTGGCAAGTGCGCTACGACTACGATTTCGTTGCCATGGGTATCCCTGGCCTGAGCTTCATGTCCCGTTACACCGACGGCCGTCATGCGCAAACCGCCACCGTCAGCAATGGCCGTGAGCGCGAGCGCGATACCGACATCACCTATGTCATCCAGAGCGGCCCGTTCAAAGACGTCAGCCTGCGCTGGCGCAACGTCACCTTCCGCTCCGGCAATGGCCTGACCAACGCCGTGGACGAGAACCGCCTGATCATCGGTTACACCCTGGCGCTGTGGTAACAGCGCCCCCTCACATTTGAACAGCATGGAGAACAGCATGTCTGCCGCCCCTACTCTGCAAAGTTTCATCGCCGGCCGTTGGCTCGGCCAGCACGGCGCCCAGGCCCTGCGCAGCGCCCTTGACGGCCACGTGCTGGCCTACAGCCATGAAGAGCGCCCGGACTTCGCCGAAGCTGTGGATTACGCGCGAGCGCGGGGGCTGGCCTCGCTGATGGGCATGGACTTCCAGCAGCGCGCCCAACGCCTCAAAGCCCTGGCGCTGTATTTGGCCGAACGCAAGGAGCAGCTCTACGCCCTGTCCCACCACAGCGGTGCAACCCGTGCCGACAGCTGGATCGACATCGAAGGCGGCAACGCCACGCTGTTTTCCTATGCCGGCATCGGCAGCCGCGAGCTTCCATCAGGCAACCTGGTGCACGAAGGCCCAGCCATCCCGTTGGGCAAGCAAGGCCACTTTGCCGGCAGCCATATTCTGGTGCCGCGTGCAGGCGTTGCGGTACACATCAACGCGTTCAACTTTCCCATCTGGGGCATGCTGGAAAAATTCGCCCCGACCTTCCTGGCCGGCATGCCATGTATCGTCAAGCCAGCGACCTCGACCAGTTACTTGACCGAAGCCGTAGTGCGCCTGATGAATGCCTCCGGCCTGCTGCCCGAAGGCAGTCTGCAACTGGTGATCGGCAGTACCGGCGACCTGCTCGACCGCCTGCAAGGCCAGGACGTGGTGACCTTCACCGGTTCCGCCGACACGGCCGCCAAATTGCGTGTCACGCCGAACCTTGTACGCAATTCGGTACCGTTCACGGCTGAAGCCGACTCGCTGAACTGCGCCATTCTTGGCCCGGACGTAACCCCGGACAGCGAAGAGTTCGACCTTTACATCAAGGAGGTGGTGCGTGAAATGACCACCAAGGCCGGGCAGAAATGCACCGCCATCCGCCGCGCCATCGTGCCGGCCAAGCATATCGATGCGGTCGCCACGCGCCTGCGCGAGCGGTTGAGCAAAGTCGTGGTCGGTGACCCGTCGGTGGAAGGCGTGCGCATGGGCGCCCTGGCCTCCCACGATCAGCAGCACGACGTGGCCGAGCGCGTGCGCAGCTTGCTGCAAAGCTGTGACCAATTGTTCGGCGCCAGCGACGGCTTTGCCCCGCGTGGCGAGGGCGTGGCCGAGGGCGCCTTCTTCGCCCCGACTCTGCTGCAAGCCCGCGACCCGCATGCCGAAGGTGGCGCCCACGATATCGAAGCGTTCGGCCCGGTCAGCACGCTAATGGCCTATGACGACCTCGACGAAGCCTTGGCGCTGGCGGCGCGTGGCAAAGGCAGCCTGGTGGCGACCCTGGTTACCGCCGACCGCAGCGTGGCTGCCAAGGCAATCCCGGCGGCGGCTGCCTGGCATGGCCGCCTGCTGGTGCTCGACAGCGAGGCCGCCAAGGAATCCACCGGCCACGGCTCGCCACTGCCGCAACTCAAGCACGGCGGTCCGGGCCGGGCCGGTGGTGGTGAAGAGCTGGGTGGCCTGCGGGCGGTCAAGCACTACCTGCAGCGCGCCGCCATACAAGGTTCGCCGAGCATGCTCACGGCGGTCACCGGCGAATACGTGCGTGGTGGCGAAGTGATCGAAACCGAAGTGCACCCGTTCCGCCGCTACTTCGAGCAACTGCGCATCGGCGAGTCGCTGCTCACCCATCGGCGCACTGTGACGGAAGCTGACCTGGTCAATTTCGGCTGCCTGTCGGGCGACCATTTCTACATGCACTTCGACGAAATCGCCGCGAAGGAATCGCAGTTCGGTAAACGCATCGCCCACGGCTACTTCGTGCTGTCGGCGGCGGCCGGGTTATTCGTGTCGCCCGGTGCCGGGCCGGTGCTGGCCAACTATGGGCTGGATACCTTGCGCTTCATCAACCCGGTGGGCATTGGCGATACCATCCAGGCGCGCCTGACCTGCAAGCGCAAGATTGACCAAGGCAAGACCAGCCCGCTGGGGCAGCCGCAGGGTGTGGTGGCGTGGGATGTCGAGGTGACCAACCAGCTGGGTGAGCTGGTGGCCAGCTATGACATCCTGACATTGGTGCTGAAAAAGCCACAATGACTCGTTGAAGCATTGGCCTCTTCGCGAGTCAGCCGCGCAGAGGCCAATTACCCTGTCGCCGCCGGGTCTCCCGCCGATTGGTTTGGCTTGCTTCCCGAAACCCGCCAGCTCACGGCGGTAATCCCATAGCGTTCGGCCATGGGCCGGCTGACCTTTTTGATCTTTTCGCGACCAAACTTGGGAATGATGCCGATGCCCGCATCGCAACTTGCCCAATGCCAGGCTTCGGCATTGTCCAGCCGCTCCAGACGAATGATGAAACTGCGCGGCTGGCCATGCAGTTGGTAATCGATGATGTACAGCTGTGGGCCTGGCATCGCTGGGGCCTCCTCTTCTCCATGGATGACACCCTGATTGATCAGGCCATGGCCAGAAAATTCAAAATTTCGGCGAACAATTGGCATCATCTGCGAGCGCTGTCACTCATTGGCTACCGCTCCCGCCGTGGCTGTTCTGCCCACCCTTGCGGCCTGCTTCCGAAGCCCGTTGGCGATCGTTGGCGAAGTTACCGCCAGAGGCCTTGCCGCCCTTTTGGCCAGCGCGCGAAGCCCGTTCCCGGTCATTGGCGAAGTTGCCTGGGTTGGTTTCCTTGGTGCCGCCGCGCTGGCGGGTTCGCTCTTGGTCTTGCGCCATGTCGTTTCTCCTTGCGATGGGTTCGCTGGTCGCATGAATCTTTGCCATGCCTAGCTTCCGAGCCTCTGAATGATGAGTCTGCTCAATGGTTTTGCCGGCAGCTGACCAATGGCACGAAACTCAGGCATGCACACTCCACTGAACGGCCTCCACCCCGATCGGCATTTCGTCAATGGCATCAATCAGCCCGTTCTCCATCGCCTCGCGTGGCCCTAGAATCCGCGGATAGGCCATCAGGTAGCGTGGCACATCCAGCACCTCGGCTGCCCCCTCGGTCCGCTCGGTGACGATCTGCGCATAGAGCCGCAGATCGTAATCCAGGCTCATCGCATACTCGGCCATCCGTGAATGGTCCACCGAACCATGCAAAGTCCAGTGAAACGGATGGAACAGGAACTTGCTGAAACTGCACGCCGTACGCCGTTCTCCGGCCAGGAACAGGATATTGCCCATGGATTCCACGGTGCCCAGGTTGTGGGTATGCACCTCCACTGGCAACGCCCGCAAAAAATTGTACAAAGTGAACCCATAGCTGCATTCGCCGCCCATGGTGGCGATGTTCAGTTGCAACACCTCGGCCCCCTGCTGCAACGCCCGCGAACAGGTACTGATCAGGTTGCCACAGGTCGAGGAATTGATCGGCCCGGTAAAGTGGATGATATGTCTGGCCATGCTTGCCTCCGGGGTTGGCAGCTCATTCCTTGGTGTTCTGCGCATCGTTGCCCTGCCCGGCCATTTGTCGGTACTGCTTGCGCAGGGCGTGCAGCTCGGCGGGGTCCATATCCTCCAGGTCCAGCAGCGCCTTGTGTGCCCGGCGCGTGGTGCGCAGCAGTTCGTCGATCTTGATGTGCAGTTCGTCGTTGTCGCGGTTCTGGGTGTTCTGGATCAGGAACACCATCAGGAAGGTGATGATGGTGGTCGAGGTGTTGATCACCAGTTGCCAGGTGTCATTGAAGTGAAACAGCGGCCCGGTCACTGCCCAGGTCAAGATCAGCAGGCAGGCGATGCCAAAGCTCAGCGGACGTCCGGCCCAATTGGCCAGCCAGTGGGCGAAGCGGTCGAATTTCATGCTGGCACCCTTCCACGAAGCGGATAACCGGTGGAAACGTCAGCCGCTCTAAAGTTCAACCCGACATCAGCACTTCCCATTGGTCACGTGCGCTGAACCCAGCGGGGGCTCCACCAGTCGCACATTCAGAGCAACTGAATGGAAGGCGCCTTGTGGACAAGACCCTGCCCGCCCCAAACCGTAGCATCGACACAGTCACCACGGTGCGCCGGCTCAATGTGCTGACGCTTAACGTGCACAAGGGCTTCACCTTCTTCAACCGGCGCTTCATCCTGCCCGAGTTGCGCGAGGCGGTGCGCGCCACCGGCGCTGACCTGGTGTTCTTGCAGGAAGTGCACGGCAGCCACCAGCAACATGCCCAGCGCCATGCGGCCTGGCCAGAAACGCCGCAATACGAGTTTCTCGCCGACAGCATGTGGCCGCAGTTCGCCTATGGGCGCAATGCCGTGTACCCGCATGGCGACCACGGCAACGCGTTGCTGTCGAAATTCCCCATCAGCCACTTCAACAACCTGGATGTTTCAGTGCAGGGCAACGAACAGCGCGGCTTGCTGCATTGCCAGCTGGAAGTGCCGGGGCATGACCAGGTGCATGCGGTGTGCGTACACCTGGGCCTGCGTGAGGCCCACCGGCAGCGCCAGGTCACGCTGATGCTGGACCTGTTGGCCAGCCTGCCGCCCCAAGCGCCGGTGATCGTCGCCGGCGATTTCAACGATTGGCGGCTTAAGGCCGACGCCGTGCTCTGCGAGCACCTGATAGAGGCCTTCGGCAAGCCGGCGCGCAGTTTCCCCGCGCGCCTGCCGTTGTTACGCCTGGACCGCATCTACTTGCGCAACGCCGTGCCCGGTGCTGCCCAGGTGCTGTCGAAATACCCGTGGTCGCACCTCTCCGACCACGTCCCACTGGCTGCGGAGATCAACCTGTGAACCGACCTTGGGTAGACGGCAACAGCGTGCAGTTGCTGATCAATGGCGAGCAGTACTACCCCCGCGTGTTCGAGGCCATGGCCCAGGCGCGAGAAGAAATCCTGCTGGAAACGTTCATCATCTTCGACGACAAGGTTGGCCAGCAACTGCAGCAGGTGCTGATCGATGCGGCCCGGCGCGGCGTGCGTGTGGAAGTGGCGGTAGACGGCTACGGCACCGCCGACCTGCCAGGCGCGTTCATTTCGGCGATGACCGATGTGGGCGTGAGCTTCCACGCGTTCGACCCGCAGCCGCGGCTAGTGGGCATGCGTACCAACCTGTTCCGGCGCCTGCACCGCAAGATCGTGGTGGTCGATGGTGAGCGGGCCTTCATCGGAGGCATCAACTACAGCGCCGACCACCTGGGCGACTTTGGTGCCATGGCCAAGCAGGACTATGCCGTGGAAGTCACCGGCCCGGTGGTTGCACAGGTACATGCCGCCAGCAAGCGCCTGATGTCGCCAGTGCTGCAGCCACCCAGTGCGGTTCGCCCGGTTACCGAGCCTGCCGGGGCCAGCAGCGCCGTGCTGGTCGAGCGCGACAACGGGCTGCGCAGTACCGATATCGAAGCCCACTACCTTCAGGCTTTTCGGGGGGCCAAGCAGCGCATCGTGGTCGCCAATGCGTATTTCTTCCCAGGCTACCGGCTGATGCGTGAGCTGCGCAATGCAGCCCGGCGTGGCGTGGAAGTGCGTTTGATTTTGCAGGGCCAACCCGACATGCGCTGGGTCCGCGCACTCTCACGCCTGCTGTACAACTACCTGCTGCGCGACGGCGTGGTGATTAACGAATACTGCCAGCGGCCGCTGCATGGCAAGGTGGCGCTGGTGGACGACCAGTGGGCCACCGTCGGTTCCAGCAACCTCGACCCACTGAGCCTGTCATTCAACCTGGAGGCGAATCTGTTCATCCGTGACCGAGCCTTCAACCAGCAACTGAATCAGCACCTGCAGGCCCTGGCCAACGAACACTGCAAGCCAGTCACCCTGGAGCGCATGATTCGCGGTTACTGGTGGCGGGCACCGCTGATTTTCGTATGTTTCCACGTGATTCGCCATTTTCCGCGCATTGCCGGCTGGTTCCCGGCGCACCGCCAGCGGTTGCGCTCGGTGCAGCCGGAAGCCGAGCCGCAAGGCGACTTGCACGAGGGCAGCACCTGATGGCGCGCAAAGGCTGGCAAAGCTGGGGCAAACGCTTGTTCACCCTGGCGTTCCTGGTCCTCATCCCTATGTTGCTGTACCTGCTGGCGCGCAACCTGGACTGGAACGAAGTGCGCCAGTCCTTGCTGGCCTACAAACCTGGTGCCCTCGTCATAGGCTTGGCGATTGCGCTGTGCAGCTACCTCACGTTCGCCAGCTACGACCTGCTGGCACGGGCTTACACCGGCCACCACTTGCCTGCCCGGCAGGTAGTGCCCATCGCGTTCGTGTGCTACGCCTTCAACCTCAATTTCACCACCTGGGTGGGCGGCGTCGCCTTGCGTTACCGGCTATACGGGCGCCTTGGCCTGGACACGGCGACGATCACACGCATTCTAACCCTGGGCCTGCTGACCAACTGGATGGGCTACATGCTACTGGCCGGCACAGTATTTGCCCTGGACCTGGTCGAGCTGCCCAGTAACTGGGCGGTGGGCGCTACAAGCTTGCGCCTGATCGGCCTGCTGCTGTTGGCGATCGCCGGCGGTTATCTGCTGGCCTGTGGTTTTGCCAAAAAGCGCACCTGGTGCTGGCGCGATCACGAAGTGACGCTACCGTCGCTGCGCCTGGCGTTGAGCCAGGTGGCGCTGGGCGCCAGCAACTGGGCACTGATGGCGCTGCTGATCTTCTGGCTTTTGCCGGGCAACGCGTTTTACCCCTCGATACTCGGCATTCTGCTGATCAGCTGCGTGGCTGGCGTGGTCGCGCATATACCGGCCGGGCTGGGCGTACTGGAGGCAGTGTTTCTGGCTCTGCTACACGGGCAGATGGCCCAGGGCACGCTGGTGGCTGCCCTGCTGGGCTATCGCACGCTGTACTACTTGATCCCGCTGCTGCTGGCGGTGATCTGCTACCTGATCCTGGAAAAGCGCGCCAAAGCCATGCGCCAGGACGACACACCCGCCCAAACCTGACACTGGCTTCAGGGCAACGTCCAGCCGCTCAGCGGCTCGGCTCGCTCAAGGCTTGCTGTCCTCGTCAATGACCGCATCATCGCTCCACGGTATGCCGTCCAGCGGCGCGGACCGCGCCAGCTCGGCCTCGTCCAAGCCTATGCCGCCCCCGATCTCATCGGCGTTCACCTGCCGCAAGGTCTGATCCGCCGGGCCCTCACTGTCGCCAGACTCATACGGGTCGCGGGCACCTGTTTCGTCCAGCAGAGTGTCCGGGCTCAAATCGTCATAGGTGACGTTGTCTTCATGCAGGCTATCACTCAGCGCCTCGCCGCCGGTCATGCCGCTTTCGGCCACACGCCGTGGTGAAAACTCCCGAGCGACGTCGTCGGCCGGTCGTTCGTCGCCCACACGTCCTTGTCGCTCATCCAGGCGCTCATCGAAGTCCAACTCGTGGACGCTGCCCATGCGGTCTTCGGTGTCATCGATTTCTGTAGGGGTATACGGCTTGGGTTTATCTGTTCTGGCCATGAGGGTTCTCCGTCGGTTGGCTTCATTCGGTCGACTGCGTCTGCCTGTTGAAGATTCAGAGTTTTTTGAACTACCCCTCACTGCAGCGCCTCCCACCTTAGAGACTGCGAACCACCCGGAGGCCTCCATGGCCAAGCCCCTGCAGGAATATGCGCGCAAGCGTGACTTCAGCGCCACGCCCGAGCCAGACGGCAGGCGCAGCCGTGGTAAACAGGCCCACGCCCTGCTGTTCTGCATCCAGAAGCATGACGCCAGCCACCTGCACTATGACTTCCGCCTGGAGCTTGATGGCACCCTGAAGAGCTGGGCGATCCCCAAGGGGCCGTCGCTGGACCCCAAGGTGCGCCGACTGGCCGTGCATGTGGAGGACCATCCGCTGGACTACGCCGACTTCGAGGGGCATATCCCCGAAGGCCACTATGGTGCAGGCGATGTGATCGTTTGGGACCGTGGCATATGGGAGCCCGAGGGCGATGCCCGTGAGGCTTATGCCAAAGGCAAGCTGCGCTTTCGCCTGCAGGGTGAAAAGCTCAGTGGTGTGTGGAACCTGTTTCGCACCCACCTGGCCGGCAAAAAGGAGCAATGGATGCTGGTGAAGTCCCACGATGGCCAGGCGCGCAGCGAAGCTGACTACAGCATTGTCGAGGCCCAGCCTGACAGCGTGCTCAGCGACCGCACCTTGTTGCCACGCAAGGCCGCTGCAAAAAAGGCCACTACACCGCGCACCAACCGTCAACGCACCGGAAAAGGCCAGCATGCGCCGTTGCCAGCGCAGCTACAGCCGCAGCTTGCAACGTTGGTGGATTCCCCGCCTAGCGGCGACTGGCGCTATGAAGTCAAATCTAAATAGGTACCAGCCCAGCTGTTGCGTTTGAGAAGCCTTATTTTTCTATCTGAGCTGTTTACGGTGTTGCGATTGAAAAAATGCACCCGTTGCGTTTCGCGTCGAGATCTATCACCCAGCCTCACAGCTGTAAATTTCAAAATGCTGAGTTCAGGTGAGGCGAAGGTCGATGTTGTAAGCACTCTGCGGAGGGCATCATGGAAAAGAAGCTCGAAAAATACAACAAAATGCGTGATTTCAAGGAGAGTCCAGAGCCTGCTGGCCTCACAAAATCTAGCAGGCGCAAGGGCAAAGCGCATGCATTGCAGTTTTGCATTCAGAAGCATGATGCCTCGCGCTTGCATTACGACTTTCGCTTAGAGTTGGACGGTACGCTCAAGAGTTGGGCGGTACCAAAGGGGCCGTCACTGGATCCCAAGGTCAAGCGCCTGGCGGTGCATGTCGAAGACCATCCGCTGGATTACGCTACCTTCGAAGGCAGCATACCCGAAGGCCACTATGGTGCTGGCGACGTCATCGTCTGGGACCGCGGCATGTGGATTCCTCTGGGCGACCCGGTCGAGGCCTACGCAAAGGGCCGCCTCAAGTTTGAACTGCAGGGCGAGAAGCTGAGCGGTCTATGGAACCTGGTTCGCACGCACATGCCGGGCAAGCAGGAGCAATGGTTTCTTATCAAGCATCAAGACAGTTCCGCTCGGCCTGAAGATATTTACGACGTGGTTGTCGCCGAACCCGACAGCGTGATCAGCGAACGGGCAATCGTTGCCAAATCACCCAACACATCAATTACAGCCAAGGCCAAGCCCACCAAGAAAGCTGCAGAGCCTGTACGGCAAACAAAGCTCTCGCCACTCACCGGTGCGCGCAAGGCGAAACTGCCGGGCTACATCAAGCCGCAGCTGGCGACTCTGGTGGAAAAGCCTCCTAGCGGTCGATGGATCTATGAGTGCAAATTCGATGGTTTTAGGATGCTTGCCAGGATAGAAGATCAAAAGGTTCGTAACCGTCCGGCCAACTCACCTTCCTGACCCCGACGCCAAAGGCGATGGTGTCCACCTAATTTAAGTGGACACCATTTCTAGCCTTTTAAGCGGGTCTTTCCATGCAGTCACAACGCCGTTCCTATTCAAAATCCTTCAAGGCCCAAGTTGTCCAAGAGTGCGCCCAGCCCGGCGCATCGATTGCCAGCGTCGCGCAGAAGCACAGCCTTAACGCGAACCTCGTACATAAATGGATTAGGGTACTCACGAACAAAACTATGGCGCTGCAACCTGCTTTCATTCCAGTGCCCTTGCCGCTAGCCGGAGGACATTCGCAGGCAGCTTCATCAAGTATCTGCATTGAAATCCAGCACCCGCGTGGCACCGTCAAAGTGAACTGGCCGACCGAAAGCGCTGTCGCCTGTGCCACCTTTCTGCGAGACCTGTTGGAATGATTCGGATCGATGCCATCTGGCTTGCCACCGAGCCTATGGACATGCGCGCCGGTACCGAGACCGCGCTGGCCAGGGTGATCGCGGTGTTCGGTGTGGCGAAGCCGCACTGCGCATACCTCTTCGCTAATCGCCGTGCCAACCGAATGAAAGTCTTGGTGCATGACGGTGTGGGCATTTGGCTGGCAGCGCGACGATTGAACCAAGGCAAGTTTCATTGGCCCGGCATCCGTCACGGATCGGAAGTCGAACTCGATAACGAGCAACTTCAAGCCTTGGTACTGGGTTTGCCGTGGCAGCGGGTCGGCGCAGGCAGCGCGATCACAGTGCTTTAGCCCCTGCCATTAGCCCATCGGTTTATCGCTGTTGACGACCTGCTCTGACACAATCAGCGGCATGACTTCCTCGCCCAATCTCGACCAGATGACACCGGAACAGCTGCGCGGCTTGGCCGAACAGGCTATGCAGTTGCTGTCCCAGGTCGACTCCATGAGCCAGAAAATCCAACGCCTCGAAACGGTCAACGAGCAACTGGCTCATGAAATCGCCATCCTCAAGCGACACAAGTTCGCCAAGCGCAGCGAGCAACTGAGCCCCGACCAAGGCAGTCTGCTTGATGATCTGCTCGATACCGATATCGCAGCTATCGAAGCCGAGCTGAAGGCAGCCAATCCGCCGGCCGCACCGGCCGAGCCACGTCATAAGCCCAAGCGTGCACCACTGCCGCCGCAGTTTCCGCGAACCGTGATCCGTCACGAACCAGAGAATACTCAGTGCGTGTGCGGCTGCCAGCTTCAGCGAATCGGCGAAGACGTCAGCGAGAAGCTCGATTACACTCCGGGCGTGTTCACAGTTGAGCGGCATGTGCGTGGAAAATGGACGTGCCGTCAGTGTGAAACACTGATCCAGGCGCCTGTACCGGCCCAAGTGATCGACAAGGGCATCCCGACCGCAGGCCTTTTGGCCCACGTGATGGTGGCGAAGTTCGCCGACCATTTACCGCTGTACCGGCAGGAGAAGATTTTTGGTCGGGCCGGACTGCCCATCGCCCGTTCGACACTGGCGCAATGGATCGGACAGACCGGTGTGCAGCTCCAGCCTCTGGTCGATGCGCTGCGTGAGCATGTGTTGGCCCAGGGCGTGATCCACGCCGATGAGACCCCGGTTCAGATGCTCGCACCAGGCGAAAAGAAAACCCACCGCGCTTACGTGTGGGCCTATAGCACCACGCCTTTCTCGGCCCTAAAGGCCGTGGTCTACGACTTCAGCCCCAGCCGTGCCGGCGAACATGCGCGTAACTTCCTGGGCACGTGGAACGGTAAGCTGGTCTGCGATGACTTCGCCGGCTACAAGGCCAGCTTCGAGCTGGGCATCACCGAAATCGGCTGCATGGCCCATGCACGCCGCAAATTCTTCGACCTGCATGCAGCCAATAAAAGCCAGTTGGCGGAGCAGGCGCTTCACTCGATTGGCGGGTTGTATGAAGTCGAGCGACACGCCAAGGAAATGAGCGACGAAGCCCGCTGGCGATTACGTCAGGAAACAGCGGTGCCCATCGCTGAAAAACTGCATGAGTGGATGTTGGCCCAACGCGAACTTGTGCCCGAGGGTTCGGCCACGGCCAAGGCCCTGGATTACAGCCTTAAACGCTGGGTAGCGCTGACGCGCTACCTGGAAGATGGTGCTGTGCCCATCGACAATAACCAGATCGAGAATTTGATCCGGCCGTGGGCGCTTGGGCGCTCGAACTGGTTATTTGCCGGGTCGCTGCGCAGTGGAAAAAGGGCGGCGGCAATCATGAGCCTGATCCAGTCGGCGCGTATGAATGGGCACGATCCGTATGCCTATCTCAAGGATGTACTGATGCGGCTTCCGACACAGCGGGCGAGCGAAATCACGCAATTACTCCCGCAGCATTGGATGCTTGCCTGAGGCAGGCTAAGTGGACTTCGCCAAATAGTCAGCTCAAAGGCTGATTGGCATCAACAATTCGGAAGCGACTTTTCTCAGCATGTAGGTTTCGCGCAGAATTGACTGCCCCATCGAAGACTCGTGACGCTGCATGACGGCTTCATTGTGTGCGATGGCTTCATGCAGGTTGATCCAGACAGGCCGCATACCATTAGCGATTTCGTGGCTTTCCATTCTCACCGGCTCTAGCTGGGGCGCTACTTCGCATTGATAAAAATGCGAGGTCATGTGCATCAGATCGTACTGTGGCTTTTGGTAGGGCCGGTACTCCTCGATGTAACCGTAGTGCTGGAGCACCTGTATTTCACGAGCACCAGTCTCTTCCTCAAGCTCACGCTTCAGGCCTGCGACAATGTCCTCGTCACCATCAAGGCCGCCTCCAGGAAAGCTGAAATCGTTATAGCGCTCGGTGAACAGCAACAGGATCTGTTCACCCCGCATCACGATGCCGCGAGCTGCATGTCGACGGAATACTCTGCCCTGCTTGGATTTCAGCTCGGGGTGAACAATTTCAGTTATGAGTTGCATGTGGTCTCGTAGCGGCAAGATCAGTTAGTCATCGTCCAGGGTGGCCACGGTATTTCCTCAGTTCTGGAAATACTGTGGCCAGTGGAACTGGCTCAGCGAAGCAGCAATAAGGGTACAGTGGATGTACGCAGCATCGTCGTGGTCGTGCTGCCTATCAGAAACTGCCTGATGCGTGAGTGCCCGTACGCCCCCATGACCAAGAGGTCAATGCCGTGCTCTGCCTGATACGCATGCAGTGTGGACTCTACTTCGCCTGGGCGGATCTCGGAATGCACCAGCGAGCCGGAAGACGCAAGCGTGGTTCGTGCCTTCTCCAGCGCGTTCTGGTTGTCTTCAGAATCCGTTCCAACCATGACGATATGAATTGGCAGGCCTTCGCACAGCGGGCTTGAAGCAAGCATCTGTAAGGTCTTGTGGCCTGTTGCGCTGCCGTCAAATGCCACCATGACCGTTTCAGGTTTCCTGAAATGGCTGGTTGTAATCAGGGTGGGGCGGTGGATAGTTCGGACTATCGCTTCAATCTGGCTGCCAAGACTTTGGGCACTGCGCGTGCTGTCCTCACCGACTCTTCCAATCACCAGTAACCGAATATCGTCTTGGAGATCGCTCAGGCTCTCGACGAGATGGCCATGGCGCTGCTTCATATCAGGTGACATGGCGCCAGAGTGAACTGTTCGCTCGCGAGCTTTTTCAAGCATGTGCTGCCCATGCTCCAACGCCAGTTTTGCCCGCTGCGCATCCAGCATGGCCAACTCTTCCAGCAGATGTTCTCTGCTACCGAGACCGATATTGCCGCTGAGGTCAGCGGATGCAGGATATTTCTCCTTATCCAGCACATGAAGCAAGGTCAGGGGAGCGCTGAGTCGTTGCGAGGCCCATGCTGCGTAATCGCAGACCGCCAATGAGGATTGTGAGTTATCAATGCATGCCATTACGCGGGTCATTGTCGTTCTCCTTAGTGGCTCATGAGCTTGTCGATGGCACCGGGTTTGTCATGCACGCCGAAGCGGTCAACGATTGTCGCGCTGGCTTCATTGAGACCGAGCACTTCAACCTCAGCGCCTTCGCGTCGGAACTTGATCACGACCTTATCCAGCGCTGCGACGGCGGTGATATCCCAGAAATGCGCCTGTGTGAGATCGATGGTGACCTTGTTGAGCGCCTCCTTGAAGTCAAAAACCTCAGTGAACTTGTCCGCAGAGCTAAAGAACACCTGGCCCACGACGCGGTAAGTCCGATGCGATTTCGTCTCTTCAAGAGTGCTCTTGATATCCAGGTAGTGCCCGACCTTGTTTGCGAAGAACAGGGAGGCCAGCAGCACACCTACCAGTACGCCGTAAGCCAGATTGTGAGTGGCCACGACGACCACGACGGTCGCCACCATGACGAGGTTGGTCGACAGCGGATGCTCTTTCAGATTACGCAAGGAATCCCAGCTAAAGGTGCCGATGGACACCATGATCATCACAGCCACGAGTGCCGCCATAGGGATTTTGGAGAGCCACTCGCCAAGAAATACCACCATCAGCAGCAGGAAAACGCCGGCACACAATGTCGAGAGACGGGTGCGGCCACCAGATTTCACGTTGATGATCGACTGGCCGATCATGGCGCAACCTGCCATGCCGCCAAGCATGCCGGCAGCGATGTTGGCCACACCCTGGCCTTTGCACTCGCGGTTTTTGTTGCTGGTGGTGTCGGTAAGGTCGTCGACGATGGTCGCGGTCATCATTGATTCGAGTAGACCCACTACTGCCAACGCAGCCGAGTACGGGAAAATGATGCGCAGGGTTTCAAAATTCAGCGGAACTTCAGGCCAGAGGAAGATCGGGAGCGTATCAGGCAGTTGGCCCATGTCACCGACGGTGCGGATATCCAAACCGAGGTAAATGGCGATGGCAGTCAGCGTCAGAATGCACACCAATGGAGAGGGAATCACCTTGCCGATTTTCGGTACATACGGGAACAGGTAGATGATTCCCAGGCCCGCAGCGGTCATGGCATAGACATGCCAGGTGACATTGGTCAGCTCAGGCAATTGCGCCATAAAAATCAGAATCGCTAATGCGTTTACGAAGCCGGTGACTACCGAGCGTGAAACAAAGCGCATCAACGAGCCGAGCTTCAGGTAGCCGGCAAGGATTTGAAGTACGCCACATAGTAGCGTCGCGGCCAGCAGGTACTGGAGTCCATGCTCTTTTACCAGCGTAACCATCAGCAGTGCCATGGCGCCTGTCGCCGCCGAGATCATTCCGGGGCGCCCGCCGACAAAGGCGATGACAGCACAGATACAGAAGGAGGCGTAGAGACCGACTTTGGGATCTACCCCGGCGATGATGGAAAAGGCGATGGCTTCCGGGATCAGCGCGAGTGCGACCACCAGCCCCGCGAGCACGTCGGCACGGACGTTGGAAAACCACGTTTGTCTAAGTTTTTGCAGCATATAAATATCCAAGGCAAAGCATCGCGCACGCCAAGGGAGTGGCGAGCGAATCGATACAAATTCAAATTTTGAGGATTTTTTGCTGTGTGCTTAAGGTGTAAAACCAGGCGTACAGCAGTGAGCACCCGCGAGCGAGGCTAGCGGAAGCAGGTTGTTGCGAGGGGGCGTAGCGCTAAGGCGGCGTAGGCTGCCAGTAGATCGTTTGGAGTACAGTCATGCTGATGTTCCTGTAGCTCAAGGGGTATGCGGAGCCGAAGTATACAATGAAGCCATCGTCGATTGCGACCCGCTGGCAGGCTCTGCATGACCTACGTCAGATACAGGCTTATTCAATGGGTATACCTGCGGGCAAGGCTTTGTTTTCCACCCGTTCTTGTCCGAGCTGGTCTGTGTGCTGAGGGGTGAGTTGGCCAGACGGTT